>JBJMHU010000001.1:0-17927 GCA_045807225.1 Ornithinibacter sp.
GGAACGCCTCGGTGCCGGTGGTGGGGCGGGTGTACATCCACGACAGCAGGCCGAGGGCGAACATGTTCTTCGCCCGTTCCTTCTCCTTGCGGGTGAGGCCGGGGAAGTCGGCGAGGGCCTCCACGGTGATGCTCGTGAGGGCGACCGGGTGCACGTGGAAGGAGTCGAGGGTGCCGTCGTCGACCGGGCTGGCGGTGTAGCCCACCTTGGCGAGGTTGCGGGTGGTGAACTCGTCGGTGTTGACGATGATCGTGGCGCCGCGGGGGATGTCGCCCAGGTTGGCCATCAGGGCCGCGGGGTTCATCGCCACGAGCACGTCGGGGGCGTCGCCCGGGGTCAGCACGTCATGGTCGGCGAAGTGCAGCTGGAAGCTGGAGACCCCCGGGAGGGTGCCCTGGGGGGCGCGGATCTCGGCCGGGAAGTTCGGCAGGGTGGACAGGTCGTTGCCCATGGCCGCCGTGTCGCTCGTGAAGCGGTCTCCGGTCAGCTGCATCCCGTCGCCGGAGTCACCGGCGAAACGGATCACCACACGGTCGAGCGTGTGGACGGTCTTGCTGCTCACGGTTCACCCTGGGATGTCGGCGAAGGATCGATGTCTGCTGTGCCTGAGGGTGTGCCGCGGGCGCAGCGTTCCCCATCGTACGTCCAGCACCGCCGGTGTCGACGGATGTCCATGAGATGTACCAACATGTCCGCGCAGGTCGGGCCCCTGCCGCGCCGCCGGCCGCCGGCAGCAGGCGCTGTCGAGCGAACCGGTCGACAGGCAGTGCCCCTGTCGGGTGCGGGCCATGAGCACGGCGCCGCGCGGCGACGGCGCCCACTGCCTGTTGGCGGGGACGCTCCGCCGGCCCTGCCGCGTGTGGGGCCGGGCGCACGTGACGACACGAGCACCGGGCGAGACCCCGAGCGCGGACGCCGTCGCGCCGATGTGGCTACGCTGACCGGCATGGAGGGATACGCAGCGGCAGCGGCGGTGGTGCTGGCCGGCATCCTGCTGGTCGCCGCGGCGATGACCGCCCGCCGCCTGGTCGCCCCGCGCGCGGTCACCGAGAAGGGCCTGCGCACCTACGAGTCGGGTGTCGACCCCGTGGGCTTCGGCTGGGCGCAGAGCCAGATCCGCTACATCTCCTTCGCCTTCCTCTACGTGGTGTTCGCGGTCGACGCGGTCTACCTCTTCCCGTGGGCACTGGTGCTGCGCGACCCCGACCTGGGTGTCGCGTCGCTGGTCGAGGTGGCCGTGTTCGTCGGCGTCGTCCTCGTCGGGCTCGTCCACGCGGGCCGCCGGGGCCTGCTGCGCTGGACGGCCTGACGCCACGGACGCGCGGCCCGCCACCATGAGCCCCGTGCAGTCTCCCGGGCCCGGCGCCGACCCACTGCTTCGCGCGGACCGCGCTCCCTCGCCGCGCACCCTCGTCGACGTGCTGCGTGCCACCGCCGACGACCACCCGGACTCCCCGGCCATCGACAACGGCCGCGAGGTGCTCACCTACGACGAGCTCCTCACGGCGGCGGGTGACGTCGCGACCGCCCTGCGCGACGAGGGGGTTGGCCGTGGCGACCGGGTGGGCGTGCGCATCCCGAGCGGCACCACCGACCTCTACGTCGCGATCGTCGGCATCCTCCTCGCCGGCGCCGCCTACGTGCCGGTCGACCACGACGACCCCGACGAGCGGGCCAGCCTGGTGTTCAACGAGGCCGGGGTGGCCGCGGTCGTCACCGCCGACCTGGTCATCCTGTCGACCGAGGATGCCGCGCAGTCCGCGCCGGAGGAGGACCCCGACCTCACCGACGACGCCTGGATCATCTTCACCTCCGGCTCCACCGGCACCCCGAAGGGGGTGGCGGTCAGCCACCGCAGCGCAGCCGCCTTCGTCGATGCCGAGGCGCGGATGTTCCTTCAGGACGGGCCCATCGGCCCCGGTGACCGGGTCATGGCCGGGCTGAGCGTGGCCTTCGACGCCAGCTGCGAGGAGATGTGGCTGGCCTGGCGCTACGGCGCCTGCCTCATCCCGGCCCCCCGGTCCCTCGTCAAGTCCGGCATGGACCTCGGCCCGTGGCTGCGGGCCAACGACATCACCATCGTCTCCACCGTGCCCACCCTGGTCGCGCTCTGGCCGGCGGCGGCGCTGGACCACGTGCGCCTCCTCATCCTCGGCGGCGAGGCCTGCCCGCCCGAGATCGGTGCCCGCCTGGCCACCGCGGGCCGCGAGGTCTGGAACACCTACGGCCCCACCGAGGCCACGGTCGTCGCCTGCGGTGCCCGGCTCACCGGGGAGCCGCCGGTGCGCATCGGCCTGCCGCTCGACGGCTGGGACCTCGCCGTCGTCGACCCGCAGGGCCACCGCGTCCCCGACGGCGAGCCGGGAGAGCTGATCATCGGCGGCGTCGGGCTGGCCCGCTACCTCGACCCGGCCAAGGACGCCAGTGTGTATGCCGCGATGCCCACCCTGGGCTGGGGCCGCGCCTACCGCAGCGGCGACATCGTGCGGTTCGACGGCGCCGGCCTGGTGTTCGACGGGCGTGCCGACGACCAGGTCAAGGTCGGGGGCCGGCGCATCGAGCTCGGCGAGGTCGACAGCGCCCTCCTCTCGCTGCCCGGGGTGAGCGGCGCCGCGGCGGCGGTGCGGCGCAGCGAGGCCGGCAACAGCCTCCTGGTCGGCTACGTCACCACCGAGCCGGGCTTCGACGCCAAGGCGGCGGTCGAGCGGCTGCGCCGGGCGATGCCGGCCGCGCTCGTCCCGCGGCTGGCCGTGGTCGACACCCTGCCCACGCGCACCTCCGGCAAGATCGACCGCGACGCCCTGCCGTGGCCGCCGCCCGCCCGGCCCGGCACGGCGGCATCCGAGCAGGCGCCGGGCGTCGAGGGAACCGCGGCGTGGGTGGCGGGCCACTGGACCGCCATCCTCGGCGGGGCGCCGTCCGGGCCCGACGACGACTTCTTCGACCTCGGCGGGGGCAGCCTCACCGCGGCCCAGCTCGTGAGCCGGCTGCGAGAGCGCTTCCCCGAGGTCACCGTCGCCGACGTCTACGACCACCCCGGGCTGGGCGAGCTGGCGGCCGCCCTCGACGACATGGCCACCCCCACCGGCCGGCAGAACTCGGCGGTGCTCCCGGTGCCCCTGAAGACCCAGGCCGCCCAGGTGCTGGCGTCCATGGGCCTGCGCTCCATCGGCGCCCTGCGCTGGCTCACCTGGGTCGGGCTCGGCGCCCTCGTGGGCCGGGGTGCCCTGGGCCTCGACTGGCTCCCCGACGTGCGCTGGGGCTGGGTGCTGCTCGGCTGGCTGCTGCTCGTCAGCCCGCCGGGCCGGGTGCTGCTCGGGGCCGCGGCCGCGCGGGTCGTGCTCCACGGCATCGGGCCCGGCCGCTACCGGCGCGGTGGTGCCGTGCACCTGCGGCTGTGGCTCGCCGAGCGGTTGGTCGACGAGCTCGGGGCCACCAACCTCTCGTCGGCGCCCCTGGTCAAGGTCTACGCCCGGCTGCTCGGCTGCCGGGTCGACGAGCACGTCGACCTGCACAGCGTCCCCCCGGTCACCGGGCTGCTCACCCTCGGCCGGGGCTGCTCGGTCGAGCCCGAGGTCGACCTCGCCGGCCACTGGCTCGACGGCGGTCACCTGCACATCGGCCGGGTGCGCATCGGCGCCGATGCCCGGGTCGGTGCGCGCAGCACCCTCCTGCCGGGGGCAGACGTGGGGGAGGGGGCCGAGGTGGCGGCGGGCTCCGCGGTCTTCGGCCCGATCCCCGCCGGCGAGGCCTGGTCGGGAGCCCCCGCGCTGTTCTCCGGCACCGCCCGTGGTCCCTGGGGTGACGACCGCCCGCCGAACCGGCCGGCCTGGCTCGCGGCCTATGCCGCCTCCGCCGTGGCCCTGTCGCTCCTGCCCATCGCCGCCGTCGTGGCCGGGCTGGCCGTGGCCGCCCCGGCGTTGACCGGCGCGACCGGCATCGCGGATGCCGCGCGCACGGCGGCGCTCTGGCTCCTGCCCGCGACGGTGGTCGGGATGGTGGTGCTGGCCGCGCTGGTGCTGGTGGCGGTGCGGCTGCTCTCGCTGGGGCTCGAGGTGGGGCACCACCCGGTGCACGGTCGGCAGGCGTGGCAGGCGTGGTCGATCCTGCGGGTGCTCGACGAAGCACGCACCTGGCTCTTCCCGCTCTACTCCTCGGGGCTCACCCCCGTCTGGCTGCGGGCCCTGGGGGCCGACATCGGCTCCGACGTCGAGGCCTCGACGGTGCTGATGATCCCGCCGTTCGTGCGGGTCGGGTCCGGCGCGTTCCTCGCCGACGACACCCTCGTCGGGGGCTACGAGCTCGGCGGCGGCTGGCTGCGCGTCGAGCACGTGCGGGTCGGGAAGGGCGCCTTCGTCGGCAACTCGGGGATGGCGGCTCCAGGCCGCCGGGTGCCGAAGAAGGCGCTGGTCGCGGTGCTCTCGGCGGCGCCCCAGCGCGGCGCCGCGAAGGCCGGCACGTCGTGGCTGGGCAGCCCTCCGCGCCCGCTCCGGCGCGACCACGACGACTCCGACACCGCCCGCACCTACGCCCCCCCGCGCCGGCTGAAGGTGGCCCGGGCCCTGGTCGAGGTGTGCCGGGTGGTGCCGGTGTGGTTGCACGTGCTGCTCGTGGTGCTGGTGGCCGCGGCCCTGGCCGCCCTGCTCGACCGCGGGCCGTGGTGGGCCGTGCTGCTCGGCGGCCCGGTGCTGCTGGTCGCGGGGCTGCTCGGCGGGGCGCTCACCGTGCTGGCCAAGTGGGTGCTGGTGGGGCGGATGCGCCCCTCCGAGCACCCGCTGTGGAGCTCGTTCGTCTGGCGCAACGAGCTGGCCGACACCTTCGTCGAGGTCGTCGCCGCGCCCTGGTTCGCCCGGGCCGCCACCGGCACCGCGGTGCTCAACACCTGGCTGCGGGCGATGGGCTCACGGATCGGCCGCGGCGTCTGGTGCGAGACCTACTGGCTGCCCGAGGCCGACCTCATCGACCTGCGGGCCGGCGCCACCGTCGGCCGGGGCTGCGTGGTGCAAACTCACCTGTTCCACGACCGCATCCTGTCGATGGATCGTGTCACCATCGCCGACGGCGGAACTCTGGGCCCGAACTCGGTGATCCTGCCGGCCGCTCGGATCGGCCGGCACGCCACGGTGGGCCCCGTGTCCCTGGTGATGCGCGGCGAGTCGGTGCCCGACAAGACGAGATGGATCGGCAACCCGGTCGGACCCTGGACGGAGGACGAGTGAACGGCGTCGACCCCTACCTGCCGGGCCACGGCGACGCGCGGTTCCAGGTCGAGCACTACGACCTCGACCTGCAGTACAAGGTCGCCGACAACCACCTCGAGGGCCGGGCCCACCTGCGCCTCACCGCCACGCAGGCGCTCCCCGACCTCGAGCTCGACCTCCACGCCCTGCAGGTCACCTCGCTGCGCCTCACCGGCGGGTCCGTCGCCCGCTGGACCCACCGGTCCTCGCGGCTGCGCATCCGCCTGCGCACCGCGGTCGCCGCCGGAGCCGAGCTCGGGGTGACCGTCGCCTACCGCGGCCGGCCGCGCCCGATGCCGGGCCCCGACGGCCCGAGCGGCTGGGAGGAGCTCACCGACGGCGTCATCGTGGCCGCGCAGCCGCACGGCGCCCCGACCTGGTTCCCCTGCAACGACCGGATGTCCGACAAGGCCACCTACACCGTCACCGTGCGCACCGACCCCGGCTACCGGGTGCTCTCGAACGGCACCCTCACCTCGCAGCGCCGGGTCGGCCGCCGGGTGGAGTGGGTGCACGAGCAGCCGGTGCCGATGTCCACCTACCTCGCGACCCTGCAGATCGGGCGCTACGAGCTCGAGGCCCAGGCGGGTGCCGTCGTGGTGCCGAGCGCGCTCGCCGCCCCCCGGGCCCGGATGCCGGCCGCCCGCATCGCCTTCGCCGACCAGCCCCGCATGCTCCAGATCTTCTCCGGGCTCTTCGGGGCCTACCCCTTCGACGGCTACACGGTGGTGGTGACCGACGACCCCCTCGAGATCCCGCTGGAGTCGCAGACCCTGTCCACCTTCGGCACCAACCACCTCAGCCGGTCCTGGGAGGCGCAGCGGCTCATCGCGCACGAGCTCGCGCACCAGTGGTTCGGCAACACCGTCACCGCCGCCTCGCTGCGCGACATCTGGCTGCACGAGGGATTCGCCTGCTACGCCGAGTGGCTGTGGTCGGAGTCGATCGGCCGCACGACCGCGCAGGAGGAGGCCGAGCGGCACCACGCCGCCCTGGCCCGGCTGCCCCGAGACCTGGTGCTCACCGACCCCGGGCGGCACCGGGTGTTCGACGACCGGGTCTACAAGCGCGGCGCCCTCACCCTGCACACGTTGCGGCGCAGCGTGGGCGACGACCTGTTCTTCGCCCTGCTCCGGGTCTGGGTCGACCGGCACCGCTTCGGCGTGGTCACCACCGCCGACTTCGAGGCGCTCGTGCACGACGAGACGGGCCTCGACACCGACCGGCTCCTCGGCCCCTGGCTGCGCGAGCGGGCGTTGCCGCCCCTGGTCGGCGCTCCCGCGGCCTCCGTCCGCTGACCGCGGGACGCAGGTCAGGGGACGACGCCGAGCGCCACCAGCACCTCCGGACCCAGGGTCCACCGACCGCGCACGCGGTGCACCACCTCCCGACCCCCGGGGTCGTGGGCCGCCGCGTACCCGGTGAACCGTCCGCCCGGCGACAGCTCGACGGCCACCTGGGCATGCGAGAGCACGATGCCGGTCAGGGGATACCACGCCTTGTAGGTGGCCTCCTTCGCGCTGAACAGCAGCGTGTCCCACGGGATGCCGGGATGCTGGGCTCCCAGCCGGGCCACCGCCTCGCGCTCCTCGACCGACGCGACCACCTCGACCACCCCGGCCGGCAGCGGGCCGATCGGCTCGGCATCCAGCCCGATGCCGGCGACGCCGCGACCGAAGCGCGACCCACGAGCGCGGGCGGCGACCGCCCCGGTCCACCCGGCACAGTGCGTGATGCTGCCCACCACCCCGCTCGGCCACTCCGGTGCGCCGCGTCGGTCGCGGAGCACCGGCATCCCCCCGAGCCGTGGGTCGAGCGAGGCCATGGCGAGGTGCGCGCAGTGCCGCCCCCCGGCGAACTCGGCCAGCCGCGCCTCGCCGGCGCCCTCGACCAGCTCCAGCTCCTGAGGGAGCAGCACGTCGGCGCCGACCCGGCCCTGCGTCGCCGCCAGCGCGATCTGTGAGGTCGAGGCCCGTCGCACCGCCCGCACCCGGCCCATGGGGCTAGGGTGCCACTCGTGAGCGTCGACCTGCCGATGCCCCGGGTGGGGCCGGTCGCCGAGCACGCCCCGAAGCCGATCCGGGTCGTGCTCAACTGGGGCCGCCGCTACTCGCTGTGGGTCTTCAACTTCGGGCTCGCCTGCTGCGCCATCGAGTTCATCGCCACCTCGATGGGCCGCCACGACTTCATGCGGCTCGGCGTCATCCCGTTCGCGCCCGGCCCGCGCCAGGCCGACCTGATGGTCGTGTCGGGCACGGTCACCGACAAGATGGCGCCGGCCATCCGCCGCCTCTACGACCAGATGCCCGAGCCGAAGTACGTCATCTCGTTCGGCGCCTGCTCCAACTCCGGTGGCCCGTACTGGGACTCGTACTCCGTCACCAAGGGCGTCGACCAGCTGATCCCGGTCGACGTCTATGTGCCCGGTTGCCCTCCGCGGCCCGAGGCGCTGCTGCAGGGCATCATCCGGCTGCAGGAGAAGATCGCCGACGAGCGCCTCAGCGGCGCCGCGATCGCGGCCCGCCAGCCAGGCCGCACCGCCGCGGCACCGGCCCGGTATGCCGGCCACCGCACCGCCGCCGCCGGCGAGGTGACCCGCGACCTCGTGACCCGGCCGTGAGCGACGACGCCCCGCACCGCGAGGGGCCCACGCCCACGCCCGGCCACGGCGCCGAGCTGCTGTCGACCCCGGGCCTGCTGGCGCTCGCCGTGGTCGCCTTCGCGGTCGAGCTCGCGCTGTTCGGTGGGGTCGCCCTGATCTTCTACCAGGTGGCCGGTGGGGGCCTCGCCGGCTGGGTCACGGCGGCGGTGGCGACGGCGGGCATCCTCGCGTTCTGGGGGCTGCTCATGGCACCACGAGCCAAGCAGCGGTTGGCCACCACGCCGCGCCTCTTGGTCTCCGCGCTGTTGTGCCTCTTCACGGCCGACGGGCTTCTCCAGGGTGGCTACCCGTGGTGGGCTGGGTTCGTCGGTGTCGCCGGCATCGGGGTCGTCGTGGCGCAGATGGCGCTTCCGCGGGCCGACGCCGAACCGCGTTGAGCGGCAAACGGGCTGGTCAGCGGGCGACCTCCTCCCTACCCTTGGACGATGCCGACCATGAGCATGAACAAGGTCATCCACCTGGCGTTCCGGCGAGACCTCGACCGTTTCGTGTCCGCTCTCGACGCGTTCCCGCCGGGGAGCACTGATCGTGCGGCCGCGCTCAGCAGGGCCTGGGCCAACTTCGACGAGATGCTGAGCGACCATCACGAGGGCGAGCACGAGATCGCCTGGCCACACCTGGAGCGGGCCGGCGTCCCGCGCACCCTGCTCGACGAGATGGATGCGGAGCACGAGGTGATGGCCGGGGCGCTCCAGGTCGCCCGGGAGGAGATGAACGGCCTGGCGCGAGAGCCCAGCGCCGCCCGGGTTGCGGCAGCCGGCGAGGCGATGCGCGACCTGCGGGCGGTCACCGTGCGGCACCTCGACCACGAGGAGGCCGAGATCGAGCCGTTCTACCTCGAGCACCACGAGCACCCGGAGGTCAAGGCCATGGGGCGCGAGTTCGGCAAGCGGAGCCCCGCCTTTGCGGGGCGGTTCTTCGCGTGGGTCACCGACGGTGCGTCTCACCAGGAGCAGGCAGCGTTCAAGGAGAACGTCCCGGGGCCCGTCTTCGCGGTCATGAGCGCGGTGTGGGGCCGGGGGTATCGCAAGGAGGTGGCGCCGGTCTGGCGCTGACCGCCCGGCGTGGCACTGACCGTGCCCGGTGTGGCACTGACCGCGCTCGGTGTGCCACTGAACGCGCCGGGTGTGGCGCTGTCGGCCCCCGGTGTGGCGCTGAGCGCGTCCGCCGCGTGGCCCGACCCGGTGGTCGATAGGCTGCCGACGTGGCTGACGAGACGCGCGTGGTCGAGGTCGAGGCGTGGGGCGTCTCCCTCGCGGCCGCGCGCGACGAGGGCTTCACGTTCTTCGACTGGCTCACCGCCGTCGACCGCACCTACGACGAGGCCGCACCGGGCTTCGACGTCACCGCGCACCTGCTCGACGTCGGCACCCCCGGTGCGCTGCGCGGCATCCTGCTCGTGACCCGCGTCGCCGACGGCGCACCGGTCGCCTCGGTGACCGGCATCTTCGCCGGCGCCGCCTGGCACGAGCGCGAGACCTACGAGATGTTCGGCATCGACTTCGCCGGCTTCGACGACGGGAGCGGCCTGCCCATCCGCCCGCTGCTGCTGCCCGACGGCTTCGACGGCACGCCGCTGCGCAAGTCGTTCCAGCTGGCGGCGCGGGCGTCGAAGCCCTGGCCCGGCGGCAAGGAGCCCGGTGAGGGCCACGACTCGGGCCGGGCGCCCGGCCGCCGCCGCGTGCAGGCGCCGGGCGTGCCCCCACCCGAGTGGGGCCCGCGGTGAGCGTGCTCGAGGTGACGGTGCGCGCCGTCGCCGTGCTGCTCGCGTTCCTGACGCTGCCGCTGCTCGTCGGCCAGACCGAGCACAAGCTGATGGCCCACATGCAGGGCCGGCTGGGCCCGATGTACGCGGGGGGCTACCACGGCTGGGCGCAGCTCGTCGCCGACGGCGTGAAGTTCGTGCAGAAGGAGGACATCACGCCGCGGGCCGCCGACCGCTGGGTCTTCCGGCTCGCGCCTGCCGTCGCGCTGATCCCCTACCTCGTTGCCCTGGCGACGATCCCGATCGCACCCGGCGTGGCGGCCATCGACGTGCCGGCCTCGGTGGTGCTCGTGCTCGCCGCCACCTCGGTCGGGGCGCTGGGCACCCTGATGGCCGGGTGGGCCAGCGCGAACAAGTACGCCCTGCTCGGCGGCCTGCGTGCCGCCGCCCAGCTGGTGTCCTACGAGCTGCCGATCGTGCTGGCCGTCGCGTCGATGGCGATGGCGGGGGGCTCGCTGTCGCTGATGACCCTCACCGACCGCTGGTCGCCGTGGTGGATGCTGTGGCAGCTGCCGGGCGCGGTCGTGTTCCTCGTGGCCGCCGTGGCCGAGCTGCAGCGGCCGCCGTTCGACATGCCGGTCGCCGATGCCGAGCTGGTGATGGGCGCCTGGACCGAGTACACCGGCCTGCGCTTCGCCTTCTTCCTGCTCGCCGAGTACGCCGGCATCGTGGTGATGTCGCTGCTGTTCGCCACGCTGTGGCTCGGGGGGTGGCACGGCCCGTTCCCCGACACCCTGGGCTGGCTGTGGACCCTGCTCAAGGGGTTCGTGGTGGCCGTGTGCGTCATCTGGGTGCGCGTGGCCTGGCCGCGGCTGCGTGAGGACCAGCTGCAGCGGCTGGCCTGGCTCTGGCTCGTGCCGCTGGCCCTGCTGCAGCTGATGCTGACCGGCGTGGGGGTGGTGCTCGGATGGTGAGCCGCAAGGGGAGCGGGCTCCCCGGCATCCTGAAGGGGTTGGCGACCACGGCGCGCACGGCGTTCAGGCCGACCCACACCGCCGAGTACCCCGACGTCGCGCCCGACCTGCCGCCGCGCAGCCGCGGGGTCATCGCGCTGCTCGAGGAGAACTGCACCTCGTGCATGCTCTGCGCCCGAGAGTGCCCCGACTGGTGCATCTACATCGACTCGCACAAGGAGACGATCCCGGCCACCACGGAGGGCGGGCGTGAGCGCCAGCGCAACGTGCTCGACCGCTTCGCCATCGACTTCAGCCTGTGCATGTACTGCGGCATCTGCATCGAGGTGTGCCCGTTCGACGCGCTGCACTGGAGCCCGCAGTTCGAGTACGCCGAGGTCGACCTGCTCGACCTGCTGCACGAGAAGGACCGGCTCGGCGGCTGGATGGCCTCGGTGCCGCCCCCGCCCGCCCTCGACGAGCGCTCGGCCGAGCCGGCCGAGATCGCGGCTGCCAACAAGCCGGCGCGCGGCACCGGGCTGGTCGGTGCGGGCGGGGCCGCCGGCGGTGCCGCCGGTGCGGGGAGCCCGGGCGCCCGGATGCCGCGCACGGTGCGTCCGCGCCCCGCCGGTGCCGGGCCCGCCCGACGCGCCGCTGCGCCCACGGAGGCGGCGCCCACCGCGGAGCCCACGCAGGTACTGCCGGCGGGTGTGCCCGAGGCGCCGCCCGCGGGGGAGCGCACCGAGGCGCTGCCGACCGGCACGGTGCCACCGCCGGCCAGGGAGCCCGTGACCGGCACGCCCGAGTCGGTGCCCGACGACACCTCGCCGACGCCGCCGCCCGCGGACGACGCCACATGACCGCACTCGACACGGCGTTCGCGGCCACCGCCCTGGTCGCCGTGGCGGGTGGTCTCCTCGCGGTCACGACGCGGCACGTGGTGCATGCCGCCCTGTGGCTGGTGGTCGCGCTGCTCGGGGTGGCCGGCTCGCTGCTCGTGCTCGGTGCCGAGCTGGTCGCCCTGGTGCTGGTGCTCGTCTACGTCGGCGCGGTGGTCGTGCTGGTGCTGTTCGCGCTCATGCTCACCCGAGCGCCCATCGGTCCCGACCTCGAGCACGCCGCCGGCCGCTGGCGCACCGTCGGGGCGGCCCTGCTCGGCGGCGCCGTCGCGCTGCTGCTGGGCTCGGTGCTGCTGCCGCTCGCGGGCGAGCCCGTCGAGCGCGCCGACGTCTCCTCGACCCAGGTCGCCGGCCAGCTGTTCGGCACCTGGGTCTGGCCGTTCGAGCTGCTCTCGCTGCTGCTGCTCGTGGCCGTGGTGGCGGCGCTGGCCGTGTCGCGCATCCCGCGCGAGGAGCGGCCAGACCCCGGCCCGGTCCCGGGCGGACCCACCGACCCGGCCGAGCAGGAGGTGGCGCCGTGATCCACCTCGCCGGCCCCTACCTGCTCGCCGCCGCGCTGGTCGGTCTCGGCGTGTTCGGAATCACGGTGCGGCGCAACGCCGTCCTGCTCCTCGTCGGTGTCGAGCTGGTCCTCAGCGGGGGGCTGGTGCTGCTCGTCACCACCCAGGCTGCCGGCGCCGACCGGTGGGCCGCCGGCAGCGTGCTGCCGCTGTTCGTCATCACGATCGCCGCCGCCGAGACGGTGGTGGCGCTGGCCATCATCCTGACCGCCTTCCGGCAGCGCTCGCGCGTCGACCTCGACGAGCCGAGCGGGGAGGCGCCGTGAACGCGTGGCCGATCGTGCTGGTCCCCGCCCTCGCCGCCCTGCTCGGGCTCGTGGTCGGGCGCGACGACCGCCTCGCACGCGGGGTGGCCGTCGGCGGCAGCGCGGTGACCCTCCTCCTGGCCGGCATCGGCTGGGTCGCGCAGGGCGACTCCCCGGTCGTCTCGGCCGGGCCGGGGCTGCGCGCCGGCGACGTGCAGGTGCCGCTCGACCTGGTGACCGACCACTCCCGGGTGGCGGTGGCGTCGGTCGTCGCCCTCGTCGCGCTCGGCGTGCAGATCTACTCCACCTGGTACCTCCAGACCGACGACCGCTACCCCCGTTTCGCCGCCACGGTGTCGCTGTTCACCGCGGCCATGCTCCTCGTCGTGGTCTCCGGGGACCTCCTGCTCACCGTCGTGGGCTGGGAGGTCATGGGCTGGTGCTCGTTCCTGCTCATCGGCCACTGGTCGCGCCGGCACAGCGCCCGCCGCGCGGCGCACAAGGCGTTCCTCGTCACCCGGGTCGCGGACATCGGGTTCGTGCTCGGCATCATCGGCCTGGCCACCGGCGCCCGCTCCACCGACCTCGGCGCCGTCGTCACCACCTGGGCCCGCCCCACCGGGTGCATCGACAGCCTGGTCGCCAACGGCTCCACGGTCGGCGACGCCCTCACGGCGTGTGCCGCACCCGACGCCACGCTGCGTGCGGTGTTCCTCACGCTGGTCGTCATCGGCGTGCTCGGCAAGTCGGCGCAGGTGCCGTTCCAGGACTGGCTGGCCGACGCCATGGAGGGCCCCACCCCGGCCAGCGCGCTCATCCACGCCGCCACCATGGTGGCCGCCGGCACCGTGGTGCTGGCCGGCTTCTTCCCGATCCTCGCCGTCAGCCAGACGCCGCGCTGGGTGCTCGGCATCGCCGTGTCGGTCACGATGCTGCTGGCAGCAGTGCTCGCCTTCGCCCAGAGCGACCTCAAGCGGCTGCTCGCGTGGTCGACCGTGAGCCAGGTCGGCGTCATGCTGTCGGCGCTCGCCGCCGCGCCGCCGGTCGCCGGGCCGGATGCCGGTCTGTTCCACCTCTGGTCGCACGCCATCTTCAAGGCGCTGCTCTTCCTGACCATCGGGTGGGCGGGCCTGGCCGCTGGTGGTACCGCGGCCAGGGCGCTGCGCGGCAGCGCCCTGGCCGCCCCCCTGCTGCGGGTGTCGTTCCTCTTCGGCCTGCTGTCCCTGGCCGGTGTGCCGCTGGTGGTGGGCGGGCTGTCCAAGGAGCACGTCGTCGCCGTGTCGTGGGAGGGCGCCGTCGAGTCCGGGCCCGGTCTCGTCGTGCTCGTCGCGCTGATCGTCACCGCCGCGGTCACCGCGGCCTACTGCACCCGCGCCTACCTGATCCTCACGGCGCACGTGCGGCCCAGCCCGGCCGCCGCACCGATTCCCCTCGCCGTGCAGGGCGTGCTCGCCGTGCTCGTCGGGCTGAGCGTCGTCGGCGGCCTCGTGCTGCTCACCGACGCGTTCCGGGTGGGCCAGACCTCCCTGGTCTGGGTGCTGGTCACGGTGCTGGCCATCGTCGTCGGCGTGGTGGTGGCGCTGCGCGGCGGCGTCGACCGCGACCCGGCGCAGGTGCTGGTGCCGCGCCTCATCCCGCACGCCGACCGGGGCCTCGGGGTCGACGCCCTCTACGTGCGCCTCGTGGCCACCCCCGTGCTCACGCTGGCGCGCCTCGTCGCCTTCCTCGACACCGAGGTCATCGACGCCTACGTGCGCGGCACCGCCGTCGCCACCCGGGCGGCGGGGTGGGCCGGCGGCCGGGCCTTCCGCGGTGAGCGGGCCAGCAGCGCCGTCGGGCTCGTGCTCGCGGCCGTCGTGGTGCTCGGCATCGCGGGGGTGCTGGCGTGGTCGTGAGCCTGCTCCTCCTCGTGCCTGCCGTCGTCGGTCTCTTCCTCGTCACCGGTGGCCGCGGGCTCGCTGCCGACCACGCGAGGGTCACGGCCGCCGTGGCGGCCGGCCTCACCCTCGTGCTCGCCGTGGGCGTGAGCATCGGCCGCCCAGCGGTCGACCTGGCGTGGCTGCCCGAGCTGGGCGTGCGCTGGTCGTTCGGCGTCGACGGCATCGCCGTGCCCCTGGTGCTGCTCACCTCCCTCATCGGCGTCCTCGTGGCGGCCCACGCATGGGTCGACGTGCCCGCGGGCGGCTCCCCGGCGACGTTCCTGGGCTGCCTGCTCATCGTCGAGGCCGGCGCACTCGCCACCTTCACCGCCCGCGATGCCGTGCTGTTCTTCGTCGCGTTCGAGCTGGTCCTGGTGCCGATGTGGGTGCTGATCAGCCGGTTCGGTGACCGCCACGACGAGCGGGCCCGCACCGACGCCGGGCACCGCTTCATCCTCTACACGGCGGTCGGCTCCACGCTGATGCTCGTCGGCATCCTCGCCCTGGTCACCTCGGCCGGCACCGCCGACCTGCGGGCGCTCGCCACCGGCGCGGGGGCGGCGCTGCCCGCCCACCGCCAGCTGCTCGTCGCGGTGCTGCTCGTGCTCGGTCTGTCGGTGAAGGTCCCGGTGTTCCCGCTGCACACCTGGCTGCCGCCGGCCCACACCACCGCGCCCACCGCGGGGTCGGTGCTCCTGGCGGCCGTGCTGCTGAAGATGGGCACCTACGGACTCGTGCGCCTGCCGGTGTCCACGGTGCCCGACGGCTTCGCCCGGCTGGCGCCGGTGCTCGGCGTGGCCGGCGTCATCGGCATCGTCTGGGGAGCCCTGGTCTGCCTGGTCGAGCGCGACCTCAAGCGGCTGATCGCCTACTCCTCGGTGGCGCACATGGGCTTCGTCGCCCTCGCCCTCGCCGCCGGGTCGGAGACCGGCATCCAGGCGGCCCTGTTCGCCAACATCGCGCACGGCGTCATCTCGGCCCTGCTGTTCTTCCTCGTCGGTGGGCTCAAGCAGCGCTGGGGCAGCGTCGACCTCACCGTGCCACGTCCGGCCCTTCGCGAGACCTCGCCGCGGCTGGGCTTCCTGCTCATCCTCGGTCTCGCCGCCAGCCTGGGGCTGCCCGGGCTGGCCGGCTTCTGGGGTGAGTTCTTCTCGGTGTATGCCGCGTGGCTGCCCGCCGGCGACCGGCCCCGTGCACTGTTCGTCGGCTGTGCCGTGGTCGCCGCCATCGGCGCCGCGCTCGCCGCGGGCTACTCGCTCCGGGTGGCCCGCACCGTCTGGGTGGGCGACCAGCCCGACCCGGAGGCGGCCGCCGCCACCCCCGACACCCGCGGCGTCGAGCTGGTCGTGCTGTCGGTGCTGGGCACCCTGGTCGTGGTGCTCGGCGTGTTCCCCGGCCCGCTGCTGGCCGTCACCGCCGACGCTGCCGCCCTCATCGCCGGGGGTGGCCGATGAGCAGCACCGCGCTCGTCACGGTCGACGCCGTCAGCCTGGCGCCGGCGCTGCTGCCCGCCCTCGGTGCGGTGCTCGTGCTGCTCGGCGACGCCGTGCGACCCGGTCTGCGATCGTGGCAGCCGCTGCTGGGCGTGGTGGTGCTCGCGATCGCCGCCGGCACGGCGCTGGCCACCGGGTTGCGGGCCGCCGACGACCCGGTGCGCACGCTGTGCCTCCCGGGCCCCGACGGCGCCTGCCTGTGGACCGCCGGGCCGGCCGCCGGCACGCTGCAGGCCGCCATCCTGCTCGCCACCGCTGCGGCACTCGCGCTGCTCCACGACGGGGCGCGCGGGCCACGCGACACGACGGTCACCACCACCCTGCTCCTCGCCGCCGCCACCGGAGGGGTCGCGGTCGCCGCCTCGCGCGACATCGGCACCTGGCTGGTCACCCTCGAGCTCGCCACCGTGCCGGTCGTCGCGCTGGTGGCCCTGCGCGGCACGCGCACGGCATCCCACGGTGCCCTGACCCTGCTCGTCACGTCGGTCACGTCGTTCGCCCTGCTCGTGCTGGGGGCCGCCCTGTGGCTCACGGCCACCGGCGACCCGGCCTTCTCGGCCACCTCGGTGGCCGCGGCCTGGAGCGACCCGCAGCGCCGGGTGGTGTTCCTGCTCGCCGTCACCGTGCTGCTCTCGGGCCTGGGCTTCAAGCTGTCGCTGGTGCCGTTCCACGCCTGGACCCCGCAGGCCTACTCCACCGCCGACCTCGGCACCGCCGCCGCGCTCGCCGCCGCCTCGAAGATCTCCGCGGTGGCCGCGCTGCTCGTCGTCGGGCAGGCCGTCGCGGGTGCCGCGGTCGACAACGGGTCGGTCAGCGTCGTCATCGGCACCCTCGCGGCCGCCTCGTTGCTGCTCGGCAACGTCATGGCGCTGCGGCAGGACGACTCCACCCGCCTGCTCGCCTGGTCCACGGTCTCGCAGGCCGGCTGGGTGGTGCTGCCGGTGGCTGCACTGAGCGCACCGGGCCTGCGCGCCTCGGCCGCCTACGTGCTCGTGTATGCCGTGGCCACCCTGGTCGCGTTCGCGGCAGTGTCGGTCGTGGGGGCCGGGCCGCTGGCGCGCAGCCGTGGCCTGCTTCGCCGTGACCGGCTCACCGGTGGCGCGCTGGCGTTCGCCCTGCTCGTGCTCGCCGGCCTCCCGCCCGGCATCATCGGCCTCGTGGCCAAGGTCGTGGCGCTGGGCCCGGTCGTCCGCGCCGGGCTGTGGCCGCTGGCCCTGGTCGCGGTGGTGGCGGTCGTGCTCGGCATCGCGGTCTACACGCGCTGGTTCGCCCTGCTCCTCGGGCCCGCCACCGCGCCCTCCGGCCCGGCTCCCGCGACGGCCGGAGACCCCACCGCGAGCGAGGCCGTCGACCCCGCCGTGGCCGACCCCGTGGGCGTGACCGCCGAACCGGTGACCGCGCCTGCACATCGGGGGGCGACCGCCGTGCTCGCCGTCGGCACCGGCATCCTCGTGCTGTTCAGCGTGCTCCCGGGGCTGCTCCTCGGCCTGCTGTCCTGACGGAACGAACTGCCCACCCCGCCACGTTGGGACAGACATGCACAAGCACCACAACGGGCTGAAGACCGCTGCCCTTTTCGGCGGTATGTGGGCCCTCCTCCTCGTCCTCGGCTGGATCGTCGCCTCGTGGCTGGGCAACAGCATCTTCCTGCTCGTCTTCGCCCTGATCGGTGTCGCGACGACGGTCTACGGCTACTGGAACTCCGACAAGCTCGCCATCCGGGCGATGCACGCCTACCCGGTCAGCGAGGCCGAGGCCCCGGCGATGTACCGCATCGTCAGCGAGCTCTCGACCCGTGCGGGGCAGCCGATGCCCAAGCTCTACGTCTCACCAACCCAGGCGCCGAACGCGTTCGCCACCGGCCGCAACCCCGAGAACGCCGCGGTCTGCTGCACCGAGGGCATTCTGGCGCTGCTCGACGAGCGCGAGCTGCGCGGTGTGCTGGGGCACGAGCTGATGCACGTCTACAACCGCGACATCCTCACCGCGTCCGTGGCGGCCGCGGTGGCCGGCGTCATCTCCACGATCGGGCAGTTCCTGTCGTTCGGCATGATCTTCGGCGGCGGCGGGAGCGACGAGGACCGCAACCCGATGGCGGGACTGGCCCTGGCCATCCTCGCGCCGTTCGCGGCGATGGTCGTGCAGCTGGCCATCTCGCGCACCCGCGAGTACGACGCCGACGAGGACGGGGCAACGCTCACCGGTGACCCCCTGGCCCTGGCCTCGGCGCTGCGCAAGCTCGAGATCGGGG
>JBJMHU010000002.1:0-27138 GCA_045807225.1 Ornithinibacter sp.
GCCTTCGAACATGGCGTTCCGACGGCTCCGGCAACCGCGGAAGCGCTGCCGGTTTCAGACACGCGAAGACGCCGCCGGGCCGCATGGCCGGGCGACGTCGCGAGCCGCGGCGACCGGCGTCAGGCCGACGTCGAGGTCAGGCGCTTGGCGATGGCCGACTTGCGGTTGGCCGCCTGGTTCTTGTGGATGACGCCCTTGCTCACGGCCTTGTCGAGCTTGGTGGAGGCCACCTGCAGGGCAGCCTTCGCCTCGTCGGCGTTGCCGGAGTCGGCGGCGTCGCGGAACTTGCGGATCGCCGTCTTGAACTCGGACTTGATCGCCTTGTTGCGCTCGGTCGCCACGCGGTTCGTCTTGATCCGCTTCAGCTGGGACTTGATGTTTGCCACGTGTAGATGCTTTCTCTGGGGTCGGTATGCCGTTAGAGGGCGGCAGTCGCGGGTCGGGACCGGACGTGGGGACATCCGTGGTTGACCTGCGCTGGGTGGTGCTGCGTTGCGCGCACGACCTCAAGCGCGCACGCAAGGAGCAAAGTTACCAGCGTGGCGCCCACCGCACCAAAACGCGGAATGCCGTGCGGCCGGCACCAGACGTCGCCTCCCCTGCCGCCTGGTGGGTGATCAGTCAGCTGCGGTTGCGGGAATGCTGGTTGGTGATGGTGAGCACGCACCGCTCGACGGCGTAGACCGGGTCGCGCCCGCCGCCCTTGACCTCGAAGTCGGCCGCCGCGATGGCGGTGACGCAGGTGGCCAGCGCGTCGGCGGTCCAGCCGCCCAGGGCCCGGCGGGCCTTGTCGACCTGCCACGGCGCCATGCCGAGGTCGCGGGCCAGGTCGGTCGAGCGCCCGCGTCCGGCCGAGCCGACCTTGATCAGCTGGCGCGCCTGCTGGGCCAGCACGGCGACGATGGGCACCGGGTCGACCCCGACGGCGATGGCGTGCCGCAGCAGGCGCAGCGCCTCGCCGGTGTCGCCGGCCATGGCGGCGTCGGCCACCCGGAAGCCGGTCGCCTCGACCTTGCCCCCGTGGTAGGTCAACACGACCTGCTCGTCGATGACGCCCGTGGTGTCGTCGACCAGCTGCTGGCAGGCCGACGCGAGCTCGCGGACGTCCTTGCCCACCGCCTCGACCAGCGCATGCACCGCCTCGCCGGTGGCCTTGCGGCGCGCCCGGCGGAACTCGTGGGCGGCGAAGTCGGACTTGTCGCGGTCGGTCTTGATGGCGGGGGCGTCGATGACCCGGGCGCCCGACCCCTTGAGGGTGTCGAGGACCTTCTTGCCGCGCGAGCCGCCCTTGTGGAGCACGACGAGGGTGAGGTCGGGCTCGGGGTCGCCCGCGAGGGCTGCGAGCAGGTCGGCCTGCAGCTCGTCGTCGGCCTCGTCGAGGTCGTGCACGACGATGCACTTGGCCCCGCCGAACAGCGACGGGCTGGCGTGCAGGAGCAGCTCCCCGGCGGTGTACGCGGCGGCATACAGCCGGATCACCTCGAGCTCGGGCTCGGTGACCCTGAGGTCGTCGAGGGTCTGGGCGACCCCCCGCTCGGCGAGCAGCGACTCGGGCCCGGACACCAGCACGTAGGCCGGCACCCGGTGGCGCACCGCGACCTCGTCCGACATGGCGGTCACTCTGCCACCACGGGCGGACAGCGACCGTGCACGCCCATTCCGCGGGAGGAGCCCACCTAGTCGAAGGTGAGGGTCGGGCCCGTGCCGGCCTCCAGGCCGAGCCCGCCGAGGCGGGACGAGACGGCCTCGACCGGCAGCTCCATCGACTCGGCGAGCTCGTCGAGGGTGAGCCCCAGCTCGATGCCGTCACGCAGCTCCTCGTCCTCCTGCTCGGTCCACGCATGGCCATGGGTGACGGCGGTGCGCGACGACTCCGGTGGCGGCGGGTCCTCGGCGACCGGACGCTCCACGGAGACGGGCGTCGCGGCATCCACGCCCCTGTCGGGATCGCCCACCGCAGCGGCGACCGCACCGGTCAGCCCGCGCAGCGCCGGCTCTGCCACCGGCAGGGGCGGCTCGGCCGTCTCGTCGAGCCGCTTCAGGGCCGCGAGCACCATCGCGCGGTCGGCGGTGGGCCAGAACGGCGGCAGCGAGCGCTGGAGGAACCCGGCGTAGCGGGCGGTCATCATCCGGTTGTCGAGGAACGCGACGACGCCCCGGTCGTCCGCCCGCCGGATGAGGCGCCCGGCCCCCTGCGCCAGGCGCAGCGCCGCGTGGGTCGCCGACACCGCCATGAACCCGTTGCCGCCCATCCGGGCGATGGCCTGCGAGCGGGCCGAGGCCAGCGGGTCGTCGGGCCTCGGGAACGGGATGCGGTCGATGATGACGAGCTGGCACGACGAGCCCGGCACGTCGACGCCCTGCCACAGCGACAGGGTGCCGAACAGGCAGGTGCGCGGGTCGCGGGCGAACTGCCGCACCAGCGTGCTGATCTGGTCCTCGCCCTGGCACAGGAACGCGATCTCGCCCTCCGCGTCGGCGAAGCGCTCGCGCATCGCCTCGGTGGCCTCCTTGGCCGCCCGCATCGACGAGAACAGCCCCAGCGTGCGCCCGCCTGCCGCCCGCACCAGGGCCTCGATCTCGTCGAGGGTCTCGGTGGCCAGGCCGTCGCGCCCGGGCGGCGGCAGGTGCCGCGCCACGTAGGCGATGCCCTGCTCGGGGTAGGCGAACGGGCTGCCGACGTCCAGACCGCGCCAGGCCGGCGCCCCTTCGCCACGCAGCCCGATGGTGCCCGCGACGGCATCGAAGGACCCGCCCAGCTCGAGGGTGGCCGAGGTGAGCACGACGGTGCGCTCGGAGAACACCTTGTCGCGCACCAGCTGCGCCACGCTCATCGGCGCCACCCGCAGCACGGGGCCACGGCGCGGGTCGCGGTTGAGCCAGACGACGTCGAGCTCGCGCTCCTCGAGGATGCGTGACGCGTTCTCGAACACCTCGTCGACGGCCGCCCGGGCCACCTGACGCCCGCCGTCGGGCTCCTCGCCCTGCTGCGGCTTCAGCTCGCTCTGCACGGCCCGCGCCGTGTCGCGCACCCGCCCCAGCGCCATCGCCAGCGAGTCGGGGATGCCGGTCAGCCGCCCCTCCGGGGCCGGCTCGAGCACCGACTCCAGCAGGTCGGCGGCCTCGTCCATCGTCGAGCTGGAGTCGGCCTGGCGCCCGGCCCGCTTGGCCGCGGCGCGCACCATCCCCGGCGTGACCTCGTCGGTGATCGTGGAGGTCACCCGGTCGACGAGCTCGTGCCCCTCGTCGACGACGAGCACGTCGTGCTCGGGCAGCATCTGGCGGCCCTCGAAGGCGTCGATGGCCATGAACGAGTGGTTGGTGACGATCACGTCGACATCGCGTGCGGCCTCGCGCGAGCGCTCGACGAAGCACTCGGAGACCATCGGGCAGCGGCCGCCCAGGCACTCCTCGGCCGACACCGACACCTGCCGCCAGGCCCGCTCGGACACGCCTGGAACCAGCTCGTCGCGATCGCCCGACTCGGTGACCTCGGCCCAGTCGCGCAGCCGCACCACCTCGGCGCCGAGCCGCGAGGCCTGCTGGTCGACCGACCCCACCGACAGCAGGGTGTCGGCGTCGTCGTCCGGGAAGCCGCCCTCGAGCTTGTGGGCACACAGGTAGTTGCGCCGGCCCTTGACCAGCGCGTAGGTGGGGCGCCGCCCGAGCAGCGGCGCGAGCGACTCCGCCAGCCGGGGCATGTCGCGGTCGACGATCTGCGCCTGCAGCGCGAGCGTCGCCGTGGCGACCACGGTGGGGGTGCCGGTGTCCATCGCGTGCTGCACCGCCGGCACGAGGTAGGCCAGCGACTTGCCGGTGCCCGTGCCCGCCTGCACGAGCAGGTGGCCCTTGCCGTCGATGGCGTCGGCGACGGCGTGCGCCATCTGGACCTGCCCCGGGCGCTCGGTGCCGCCGACCCCGCCGACCGCGGCGTGGAGGAGCTCGTCGAGGGTCGGCACCAGAGCAGGGTATGCCGTGCGCTCACCCCTCGCGCTCGGCCCTCCACAGGTGTCGCGTCCCCGAATTGCGGGTGCCCGGCGGCTGGGGGTGCCACCATGGGGCGCGTGAGCATCGACGTCGACGCACCGGTCCCGTTCCCGTCCGACATCGAGATCGCCGAGGCGGCTGACATCACCCCCGTCGTCGACCTGGCGCGTGACGACCTCGGCATCCCGCCCGAGGCCCTCGTCCCGTACGGCCACACCAAGGCCAAGGTCTCGCTGCCCTACCTGCGCTCGCTCGACGACCGCCCGGACGGGCACCTGGTGCTCGTGACGGCGATGTCGCCCACCCCTGCGGGCGAGGGCAAGACGACCACCTCGGTCGGGCTGGCCGACGCGTTGCGCCGCCTCGGCGAGAAGAGCATCGTCGCCCTGCGCGAGCCGTCGATGGGGCCGGTGTTCGGCATCAAGGGCGGCGCGGCCGGCGGCGGCTACAGCCAGGTGGTGCCGATGGTCGACATAAACCTGGCGTTCACCGGAGACTTCGCCGCCATCGCCGCGGCCAACAACCTGCTCGCGGCGATGCTCGACAACCACCTGCACCAGGGCAACGCCCTCGACATCGACCCGCGCACCGTCACCTGGAAGCGCGTCGTCGACCTCAACGACCGGGCGCTGCGCGACATCGTCGTGGGCCTGGGCGGCGTCACCAACGGGGTGCCGCGCGAGGACGGCTTCGACATCGTCGTGGCGTCCGAGGTGATGGCGATCCTCTGCCTGGCCGACTCGCTGCCCGATCTCAAGCGCCGGCTCGGCGACATCGTGGTCGGCTACACCCGGAGCAAGGAGCAGGTCACCGCCCGCGACCTGCACGCCGACGGGGCGATGACCGTGCTGCTGCGCGACGCCCTCGCCCCGAACCTGGTGCAGACGCTCGAGCACACGCCGGCCTTCATCCACGGCGGTCCGTTCGCGAACATCGCGCACGGCTGCAACTCGGTGATGGCCACCCGCGCCGCCCTCAAGCTGGGCGACTGGGTGATCACCGAGGCCGGGTTCGGTGCCGACCTCGGCGCCGAGAAGTTCGTCGACATCAAGTGCCGGGCCAGCGGCCTGCGGCCCGAGGTGGCCGTGGTCGTCGCGACGATCCGCGCCCTGAAGTTCCACGGCGGCGTGCCCGTGGCCGAGGTCGACCGCGAGGACCTCGCCGCCGTCGGCGCCGGCATGACCAACCTGCGCCGCCACCTCGAGAACGTGCGCGGCGTCTTCGGGCTCACCCCGGTGGTCGCGGTCAACCGCTTCCCGAGCGACACCGATGCCGAGGTCGACCTCGTCGTGCGGATGTGCTCGCACGAAGGGGTGCGGGCCTACCCGGCCACCCACGTGAGGGACGGCGGCGTCGGGGCCGAGGCGCTGGCCCGCGGCGTCGTCGAGGCGGTGCGCGAGGGGAAGAGCGACATGCGCTTCGTCTACGACGACCACCTCTCGCTCGAGAAGAAGGCCGAGGCCGTGGCCACGAAGGTCTACGGCGCAGCCCGCGTCGCCTTCGAGCCCAAGGCGCGGCGTCGCCTCGACCAGATCGAGGCCGCCGGCTACGGGCACCTGCCGATCTGCATGGCCAAGACCCAGTCGTCGTTCTCGACCGACGCCTCGCAGCGCGGTGCGCCGCGCGGGCACACGGTGACCGTGCGCGAGGTGCGCCTGGCCGCCGGGGCCGGGTTCGTCGTGCTCGTCACCGGCGAGATCATGACGATGCCGGGCCTGCCCAAGGTGCCGGCCGCGCACCACATCGACGTCGACGACGACGGGCGCGTCGTCGGCCTCAGCTGACCTCAACTTTCCCGCCCGATCCCGAAACCTTCACGATCGCACCACAACCGTTCCGGTGCGCACCTGAGGGTTCTCGCACCGGGCGGGAAAGTTGGGACGGGAGGGGTCAGGCGCGGCCGTCGGCGACCATCGGGGCGCCGTCGAGCCGGCGGGCCATCACCACGCTGTCGCGGTCGTCCCCGGGGGCCACCCGGATGACGCCGGGCACCCGCCCCACCTCGACGTAGCCGCACCGTTCGTAGAACCGCGTCGACCCCTGGCCGCTGCGCACGTCGAGCACGGCCACCTCGACGTCCTGCTCCCGCGCCACCCGGTGCATCGCCGCCATCAGCAGCCGCCCGAGGTTTCGCCCGCGCAGCTCCGGGTGGGTCATGACCCGGTAGGCCGTGCGCGTGTGCCCGAGCAGCACGTTCCGGTCGGCCACCCAGAAGCCCGCTCCCACCACGCGGTGGTCGGGGCCGCGCAGCAGCACGCTCGTGGTGGTGCCCTCGGCCATGCCCTCCTCGTGCGCGGCGAGGGCCCGGGCGACGTGCTGTCGGGGCGCCCCCGGCAGGAAGCCGACCGCTCCCCCGGCGTCGTTCACCGAGCACCACAGGTCGAGCAGCGAGGTCCGGGTCCCCTCGTCGAGGTGGGTGCGGGCCTCCACCCGGGGCGCGCGAAGCACCGTCCAGCGGGTCAGCGGGTCGCCGCCGGCGTCCGGCACCCGGACCTCCTGCAGGCCCGCCCTCAGCGCGGTCCGCACCGAGGCCAGGTTCGACGGGCGGCTGCGCGCGATGACCGGAAGGTCCGGGAGCCACTCCAGGGCGTGTGCGGTCCAGGCCCGGGCGGCCTCCGACGCCAGCCCGCGGCCGTGCACGGCGGCGGTGAGGCGGTAGTACAGGTTGAGCACCTGCTCACCGTCGACGCTCTTGCGCCGCAGCCCACCGATGCCGATGCCGATGCGCGCGTTCGTCTCCTCGACGACCCCGTAGTCGAAGCCGTCGCCCTCCCAGCGGTCGAGGCACTCGGTGAACCACCGGTCCGCCTCGTCGTGCTCCGGCATCGCGAACATCGCGTGTTCGTAGAGAGCCGGGTCGCGGTGCAGGGCGACCCACAGCGGCCGGTCCCCCCCACCGGGTGGCCGCAGGGTCAGCCGGTTCGTCCTGAGCTCCGCCGGCGCCTGCACGCCGCGAGGTTACCGGTGGGCGTTGCGCCACAGGGCGGCAGGCACCCACCGTCCAACGCTGGCCGGGTGGGCCCGCGCCGGGTCAGACGGCGTATGCCGAGAGGTCGCCGGCGAGGTCGGGCGTCACCCGAGCGGTGAGCCGGGTGCCGTCGGCGACGTGCTCACTGGCCAGCACCTCACCGGTCTCGTGGATGCGGCTGACGAGGTCGCCACGGTCATAGGGCACCAGCACCTCGACGTCGATGTCGGGTTGCGGCAGCTCGTCGGCGATGAGGGCGCGCAGCTCGTCGAGCCCCTCGCCGGTGCGGGCGGAGACCACGATCGAGTGCTTCTCGTGGCGGCGCAGCCGGTCGATGACCTCGGGGTCGGCCAGGTCGGCCTTGTTGATGACGATGACCTCGCGCACGTCGGTGGCATCGACGTCGGCGAGCACCGAGCGCACGGCCGAGATCTGGCCCTCGGGGTCGGGGTGCGAGCCGTCGACGACGTGCAGCAGCAGGTCGGCCTCGGCCACCTCCTCGAGCGTGGACCGGAAGGCCTCGACGAGCTGGTGCGGCAGGGCGCGCACGAAGCCGACGGTGTCGGTGAGCGTGTAGAGGCGGCCGTCCGGGGTCTCCGAGCGCCGCACGGTGGGGTCGAGGGTGGCGAACAGCTGGTTCTCGACGAGCACCCCGGCACCGGTGAGCCGGTTCAGGATGGAGGACTTTCCCGCGTTGGTGTACCCGGCGATGGCCACGCTCGGCACGGCATTGGCCCGGCGGCTGCCGCGCTTGGTGTCGCGGACCGTCTTCATCTCCCTGATCTCACGCCGCAGCTTGGCGATGCGGGTGTTGATCCTGCGGCGGTCGAGCTCGATCTTGGTCTCACCGGGCCCGCGCGATCCCATGCCCTGGCCGCCGGCGGCCTGGCCACCGGCCTGGCGCGACATCGACTCGCCCCAACCACGCAGGCGGGGCAGGAGGTACTGCAGCTGGGCCAGCTCGACCTGCGCCTTGCCCTCTCGCGACTTCGCGTGCTGCGCGAAGATGTCGAGGATCAGCGCGGTGCGGTCGATGACCTTGACCTTGACGACGTCCTCGAGGGCGCGCCGCTGGCTGGGCGCGAGCTCGGTGTCGCACACCACGGTGTCGGCGCCCTCGGCGATGACGATGTCGCGCAGCTCGGCCGCCTTGCCCTTGCCGAGGTAGGTGGCGGGGTCGGGGTTCGACCGGCGCTGCACCACACCGGCGAGCACCTCGGAGCCGGCCGTCTCGGCGAGCGCGGCGAGCTCGCGCAGGGAGTTCTCGGCGTCGTCGGCGGTGCCCTCGCTCCACACGGCGGCCAGCACCACCCGCTCGAGCCGCAGCTGGCGGTACTCGACCTCGGTGACGTCCTCGAGCTCGGTGGACAGCCCGGCGACGCGGCGCAGCGAGGCGCGCTCCTCGCGGTCGAGCTGGTCCCCGTCGAAGGAGACCTCGTCGTCGAGCACGAAGCCGGCGTCGTCGAAGGTCGCAGTGTCGAGGATCGCGGTGTCGAAAACGGTGTCGTCGGCGAGCGCCTCGGCCCGCCCGGAAAGGATGTTCTTCGCAGTCATGTTCTCCCTAGGGTCTCACCGGTCAACACCCGGTGGCGACCGGATTCTTCCGCCCCCCTACTACCCTGTCTGCTGCGATGGAGACGCCCGACCACTACTTCACGGCCGCGCCGGCGAGTGCCGACCAGCGACGGCGCGCCACCGTGCGCCTGGCCGGGCGAATCGTCGAGGTCGAGGTGGCGCCGGGCGTCTTCTCCCCCGGGGGCCTGGACAAGGGCACCGCCGTGCTCCTCGACGAGGCGCCCGAGCCGCCGGCCACCGGCACCTTCCTCGACCTCGGCTGCGGCTGGGGCCCGATCGCGCTCGACCTCGCCCTGCGCTGTCCGACCGCCACCGTGTGGGCCCTCGACGTCAACGAGCGCGCCCTCGAGCTCACCCGCCGCACGGCATCGGCACTGGGACTCGACGGCGTGCGCGCCACGACCGCGGGCGGCATCCCCGACGAGGTGCGGTTCGACCTGATCCGGTCCAACCCCCCGATCCGGGTCGGCAAGGTGGTGCTCCACGAGCTGCTGCGCACCTGGCTGCCCCGCCTGGCGCCGGCCGGTGTCGCCCACCTCGTCGTGCAGCGCAACCTGGGCTCGGACAGCCTGCAGCGGTGGATCGAGTCAGAGCTGGGGATGCCGTGCACCCGGCTGACCTCGAGCAAGGGCTTCCGGGTGCTCGAGGTGAGGCAGCCATGACCACGCCCACCGTCCCCGCCCTCGGCGTGGTGCTCGTGCCGACGCTCCCGCCCGAGGCGCTGCGCCCGCTGGCCGCGGCGGCCGACCGGCACCTCGACGAGCTGTGGCTGTGGGAGGACTGCTTCAAGGAGTCGTCGATCGCCGCGGCGGGGGCGGCCCTGGCCTGGACCGAGCGGCTGCGGGTGGGCATCGGCCTGGCGCCGGTGCCGCTGCGCAACGTGGCGCTGCTGGCGATGGAGCTGGCCACCCTGCACCGGCTCTTCCCCGGCCGCCTGCTGCCCGGCATCGGGCACGGCGTGCAGGACTGGATGGGCCAGGTCGGCGCGCGCGCCGCCTCACCGCTGACCCTGCTGCGCGAGCACGCGGAGGCGCTGCGCCTGCTGCTCGACGGTGCGCAGGTCAGCGTCTCCGGACGCTACGTCGCGCTCGACCGGGTGCGCCTGGACTGGCCGCCGGAGCCCGGCACCCCGCTGCTCGTCGGTGGCACCGGGCCGCGCACGCTCGAGCTGGCCGGCCGGGTCGGCGACGGCATCATCATCGGGTCGGTCACCTCCGATGCCGAGCTCGCCGACGCGGTGGCAGCGGCCCAGGCCGGCTGGGATGCCGTTCGCGGCAGGGCTGCGGGCCGGATGCCGGTCGTCACTCACCTCATGGCCGCCACCGGGCCGGGGGCCGAGCAGCGCCTCGCCGACGAGCTGCGCCGGTGGGGCAGCACCGACGGCGCGGTCGGCAGGGGCGTGGCCGGCGACGCGGCGACCGTGGCGGATGCCGTGCGCCGCCTCGCCGACATCGGCGCGACGAGCGTGGTGTTCCAGCCGACGCAGGACGAGCCGGACCTGCAGGGGCTGGTCGAGTTCGTCGGCCGCGAGGTCAGGTCGCAGCTGCTGCGCTGAGGGCCGCGAGGTCGATGCTGCCGTCGGCGACCAGCACGGCCGGCCCGGCCAGCTCGACGCCGTGGTCGGGCAGCAGGCGCACCGTGAGCCGGCCTCCGGGCACGTCGACCAGCCAGGTGGCGCCGGTGTCCAGGCTGCCGGCCCAGAAGCTGGTGGCGATGGCGGCCGCGCAGGCACCGGTGCCGCACGACCGGGTCTCGCCGACGCCGCGCTCGTGCACCCGCATCGCCACGTGCCCCGGGCCCATGGGGCGCACGAGCTCGACATTGGTGCCGTTCGGCGGCTCGGGGCGCACCCGCGGGGCGCGGGTCAGGTCCAGGCGGTCGAGGTCGACGGCCTCGGGCAGCGCCACGACGGTGTGCGGGTTGCCGAGGTCGACGCGCAGCGCCGAGCAGGGGTCGCCGTCGTCGTCGAGGTGCACCAGGGCGTCGAAGCCGTCGCGCTCGGCCGTCTCGGGGTCGGTCAGCCGCCACGGACCCAGGTCGACAGCGAACCCGTCACCGTCGACGCGCACCTGCTTCACGCCCGCGCGGGTGGCGATGGCGAACTCGTCGGCCGTCTCCAGCCCCTCGCGGCGCAGGTAGGCCGCGAACACGCGGGTGCCGTTGCCGCACATCTCGGACAGGCTGCCGTCGGCGTTGCGGTAGTCCATGAACCAGTGGGCGGTCCCCGCCTGGGCGCGCACGCCCGCGTCGTCGGCGAGGTGGGCCGGCGCCACCCGGATGACGCCGTCGGCGCCGATGCCGGCGCGCCGGTCGGCCAGGGCGGCCGCGTGGTGGGCGGTGAGGCCGAGGGCGCCGTCGAGGTCGGGCACGAGCACGAAGTCGTTCTGCGTGCCATGTCCCTTGGTGAAGGTGAGCCGGTCAGCCATGCACACCATTGTGGGTCACGTGCTCGACCACCCGGTCCACGAGGGCATCGACCGGCTCAGCGAGCGGGTCGAACCAGGTGACCCGCGGGTCGGCGCCGAACCACGACTCCTGGCGACGCACCAGCCGTCGGGTGCGCAGAGCCGTGTCCGCCACGGCATCCTCGGTGCTCATCGTGCCGTCGAGGACGGCGAGCGCCTGGGCATAGCCCACCGCTCGGCTCGCGGTGCGGCCCTCGCGCAGGCCGAGGTCGACCAGTGCGCGGGTCTCCTCGACCAGCCCCTGGGCGAACATCCGCTGGGCGCGGCCGTCGATGCGGGTGTCGAGCGCCTCCCGGTCGGTGCGCAGCCCGACGAGCACGGTGGGCCGCACGAACTCGCGGGTCGGCATGGTGGCGCTGAACGGTCGCCCGGTCAGGGCGATGACCTCGAGCGCCCGCACGACCCGGCGGCCGTTGTTGGGCTCGATCGCCGTCGCCGCTCGCGGGTCGGCGGCGCGAAGCTCGGCCAGCAGGGGGGCGACGCCCTCGTCCTCGAGTCGCTGCTCGAGGGCGCCACGCACCTCGGGGTCGGTCGGTGGGATGTCGAGCCGGTCGAGCGCCGCCCGAACATAGAGGCCGGACCCGCCGGCGACCACGGGCACCCGGTCGCGGGCCAGGACGGCCCCGATGTCGTCGCGCGCGTGCCGCTGGTACGCCGCGACGCTGGCCTCCTCGGTCACGTCGAGCACGTCGAGCTGGTGGTGCGCGATGCCGTGCCGGTCCTCGACCGGCACCTTCGCGGTGCCGATGTCCATGCCGCGGTAGAGCTGGGACGCGTCGGCGCCCACCACCTCTCCACCCAGCCGCAGCGCGAGCGCGATGGCGAGGTCGGACTTGCCGGTGGCGGTGGGGCCGACCACCGCGACGACGGTGCCGCTCACGTCAGTCGCTGCGCTCGTCCTCGGGTGTCTCGTCGTCGTGGCCGAACGGGTCGCGGTCCTCACCCGGCATCCAGCTGAGGCCCGGCACGCCCCAGCCGTGGCCCTTGACGGCCTTGCGCGCCTTGCGCGACCACTTGCCGGTGAGCCGGTCGACGTAGAGGAACCCGTTGAGGTGGTCGTACTCGTGCTGCAGCATCCGGGCGAACCAGCCGGTGGCCTCGTAGCGCAGCTCGCTGCCGTCGAGCGAGAGCCCGGTGAGCGTCGCTGCCTCGCCGCGGCGCAGGGGGTAGGACTCGCCGGGCACCGACAGGCACCCCTCCACCTCCTCGTGCGGGTCGGGCTCCCCGACGACCGGCTTGGCCGAGGTGAGGTAGGGGTTGATCACGACGCCGCGTGGCGGGATGCCGTCGTCGTTGGTGAGCTGCCAGGTGAAGATCCGCAGGCCCACTCCCACCTGGGGCGCGGCCAGGCCGACGCCGCGCGCGGCATCCATGGTGTCGAACATGTCGGCGACGAGCTCGCGGATGTCGTCATCGATGACCTCGACGGGCTGGGCGCGCCGGTGCAGGACGGGTTCCCCGGTGATGACGACGGGTCGGATGGCCATGCGGGAGATTCTGGCAGAGCCGCCCCGTGGACCGGACGGCGACGCCGGGGGCCGCACGCTCCTAGGATCGGGCGATGAACCCCGCCATCGTCCTCGTGGCCCCCGAGCATGCCGCATTCCTCACCGACGAGTTCGGGCGCTACGCGCGCGACTACGACGTGGTGGCGACCACCTCCGTGGAGGAGGCCGAGGAGGTGGCCCGCCGGGTGGTGTCCGAGGGCGGCCAGGTCGCCATGTTCGTCTCGGAGTCGCAGCTGCCGGGATTCCACGTGCTCGAGGCGTTCGCGCTCTGGCGCACGGTGGTTCCCACCTCGCGCCGGCTCGTCGCTGCGCACTGGTCGCACTTCCTGGCCGACGCGCCGGCCCTGCGTGGCGGGCTCGCCAAGGGCAAGTACGACGCCTTCCTGCTGATGCCGCGCGGCGTGCGCGACGAGGAGTTCCACACCGCGGTGTGCGAGCTGCTGTCCGACTGGGGCTCGACCGTGGCGGCCCCCGAGGTCGAGACCGTGCGCATCGTCACCCCGTCGGCGGACGCCCTGACCCAGGGCATCCGCGACTTCCTCGACCGGATGGGGATGCCCAACCGCACCTACTCCCCGGACAGCGAGCAGGGGCGCGACGTGATCGAGCGTGCCGGCGGCACACCGGTGTTCCCGCTGGTCGAGGCCGTCGACCGCGAGATCTTCTCCCCCACCACCGTGCGTGACGTCGCGCTGCGCGCCTTCGGCACGCCGACCGACATCGAGCTGGATGCCGTGGTCGACGTCGCCGTCGTCGGCGCCGGACCCGCCGGGCTCGCTGCGGCGGTGTACGCGTCCTCGGAGGGGCTGTCCACGGTGGTCCTGGAGTCGGAGGCGGTGGGTGGCCAGGCCGGCACGTCCTCGATGATCCGCAACTACCTGGGCTTCCCGCGCGGCATCTCCGGGATGCGGCTGGCTCAGCGGGCCCGCAACCAGGCGATCCGGTTCGGGACGCGGTTCTTCACCGGGTGGTCGGTCACCGAGCTCGAGGTGGGGTCCGACGGCGAGCCGTTCGTGCTGCACACCGACGGCGGGGACGTGCGGGCGCGCGCCGTGGTGGTGTCGGCCGGTGTCACCTACCGCAAGCTGGGGGTGCCCGCGGTCGAGGCCCTCGTCGGCCTGGGCGTCTACTACGGCAGTGCGATGAGCGTGGCGCGCGAGCTGGAGGGCTACGACGTGGTCGTCGTCGGCGGCGGCAACTCGGCCGGCCAGGCGGCCATCCACCTGTCGAAGTTCGCGCAGTCGGTGACCATCCTGGTGCGCCGTGAGGGCCTGGCGGCCACCATGTCGTCGTACCTGATCGGCGAGATCGCGTACAACCCACGCATCACCGTGCTGCCCTGCTCCGAGGTCGTCGACGGCGGCGGGGAGGGGCGACTGGAGTGGATCGGCGTGCGCGACACCAGCACTGGCGAGGTGAGCCGGCGCGAGTGCCGTGGGCTGTTCCTGCTGCTCGGCGCCGACCCTCGCTGTGACTGGCTGCCACCGACGCTCGCTCGCGACGGGCGCGGCTTCGTGCTGACCGGGCGCGACATCCCCACGTCGCACTGGGTCGACGGGCTGCCGCCGGCCAACCTCGAGACCACCGTGCCGGGCGTCTTCGCCGCCGGCGACATCCGGGCCGGGTCGATGAAGCGGGTCGCCTCGGCCAGCGGCGAGGGGGCCTCCGTCGTGCCCCTGGTGCACAGCTGGCTGGACCCGACCAGCTGACGGTGTCCCAGGGGTGGCGCGCGCGCCGTTCCTGGCGTCTACTGGAGGGACTCCCCACGGGGAGCCCTGTCCCCGAGCGAGAGGAGGCCGCGTGAGTTTCATGGACAGCGCCAAGGAGAAGCTTTCAGGACTGGCCGCAGAGCACCCCGACCAGGTCGAGCAGTTCAGCGACCAGGCCATCGAGCGCGGCGGCGATGCCGTCGACAGCACGACCGGTGGCAAGTACGCCGAACAGGTGGACCAGGCGCAGGTGAAGGCCGACGGGGCCATCGGCGAGCCCTGAGCCTCCGACGACGCAACCGAGGCCCCCGACCACCCGGTCGGGGGCCTTGGCCGTTCACGAAGGCAGGCGTCAGGCCGAGCAGGCGGGTGCCGGAGCCGCCGCGGGGCTCGGCCGGCCCACCGACGGCATCCCGAGCGAGACGGCGGGCTTGCCGGGCACGGCGGCATCCTGCAGGGCGGCCCAGGCGTCGCCGCCACGGGTGCGGCGCACCGCATAGGCCCCGCCCTGCACCCCGCTGTCGGCCACCAGGTGGTGCGGGGCGCCGTAGGTGACCCCCACGGTGACCACGTCGCCGGGGCGCGGGCGGTCGGCGCCCTCGGGCACGGCGAAGTGGACGAGCCGGTTGTCGCGGGCCCGCCCGGACAGCCGCGCGGTGGCGCCGTCCTTGCGGCCCTCGCCGGGGGCGACCAGCACCTCGACCTCGCGGCCCTCGACGGTGCGGTTCTCGGCCCAGGACACCCGCTCCTGCAGCTCGACCAGCCGGTCGAAGCGCTCCTGCACGACGGCCTTGGGCACCTGGTCGGGCATCGTGGCCGCCGGGGTGCCGGCCCGGATGGAGTACTGGAAGGTGAAGGCGCTCGAGAACCGTGAGGCCTCGACCACGCGCAGGGTCTGGGCGAAGTCGTCCTCGGTCTCGCCCGGGAAACCGACGATGAGGTCGGTGGTGATGGCAGCGTCGGGGATGGCGGCGCGCACCTTGTCGATGATGCCGAGGAACTTCTCGCTGCGGTAGGAGCGGCGCATCGCCTTGAGCACCCGGTCGGAGCCCGACTGCAGCGGCATGTGCAGGCTCGGCATGACGTTGGGCGTCTGCGCCATCGCCGCGATGACGTCGTCGGTGAACGCCGCCGGGTGCGGGCTGGTGAAGCGCACCCGCTCCAGGCCCTCGACCTCGCCGCAGGCGCGCAGCAGCTTGCCGAAGGCGAGCTTGTCGCCGAACTCGACGCCGTAGGTGTTGACGTTCTGGCCGAGCAGGGTGACCTCGACGACCCCCTGCGCCACCAGTGCCTCCACCTCGGCGAGGATCTCGCCCGGCCGACGGTCCTGCTCCTTGCCGCGCAGACTCGGCACGATGCAGAAGGTGCAGGTGTTGTTGCAGCCCACCGAGATCGACACCCAACCGGCGAATGCGGAGTCACGGCGGGTCGGCAGGGTCGAGGGGAAGGTCTCGAGCGACTCGAGGATCTCGACCTCGGCCCGCTTGTTGTGCCGGGCCCGGTCGAGGAGCGCCGGGAGGCTGCCGATGTTGTGGGTGCCGAAGACGACGTCGACCCACGGGGCTCGCTTGACGATGGTCTCGCGGTCCTTCTGTGCCATGCAGCCGCCGACGGCGATCTGCAGGTCCGGGTTCGCCGTCTTCGCCGGTCGCAGCTGGCCGAGGTTGCCGTAGAGCTTGTTGTCCGCGTTCTCGCGCACCGCGCAGGTGTTGAAGACGACGACGTCGGCGACGGCGGGGCGCTGCCCGGCCGGGATGCTCGCCAGGTCGACGTAGCCGGCGGTCTCGAGCAGCCCGGCGAGGCGCTCGGAGTCGTGCACGTTCATCTGGCACCCGTGGGTGCGAACGTCGTAGGTCTTCGCGGTAGTCATGGCGTCACCAAGGGTACGAGCCGATGGCGTCCCGAGCGGAATCCCGGCTCTGAGGTCACGAGGAACGTCCTGATGATGAAGTGGTCACCGGGGTGCATACTTGCAGAGTTATGCAACTGTGCAAGGAACTCTGACATGCCCGTCCCGCTCTACCAGGCCAAGGCCGCGTTCTTCCGCACCATCGGCCACCCGGTGCGCATCCGGGTGCTCGAGCTGCTGGCCGAGCACGACCGGCCGGTGCACGACCTGCGCGCCAACATCCACGTCGAGGCGCCCAACCTCTCGCACCAGCTGGCCGTGCTGCGCCTGGCCGGGCTGGTCACCCAGCGCCGCGAGGGCGGCGAGGTGGTCTACTCGCTGGCGCTGCCTGCCGTGAAGGACCTGCTCGCGAGCGCCCGCGCCATCCTCGAGACCCAGAACGCCGACCAGGGCGGACTCGTCGACGACATCACGCCCGTGGCCACACCGCGGTGAGCACCGCCTCCACGACCGCCGAGGGGCTGCGGCTGCTGCGCACCCGGCTCGACGCCGTGCGCCCGCGCAGCCGTGACCTGAGGGCGATGCTGCACTCCCCCCGCGCCGACCTCGTCGCCGGCGTGACCGTGGGTGTCGTCGCGCTTCCCCTGGCCCTGGCCTTCGGCATCGCCTCGGGGCTCGGTGCCACGGCCGGTCTCGTGACGGCCGTCGTCGCGGGGGTCGTGGCGGCCGTGTTCGGCGGCAGCCACGTGCAGGTGTCCGGCCCCACCGGCGCGATGACCGTGGTGCTGGTGCCGATCGTCGCCGAGCACGGGGCGAGCGGCGTGGTCGTCGTCGGCCTGATGGCCGGGCTGTTCCTCGTCGTGATGGGGCTCGGCGGGGCGGGCCGCTATGTGCGGTTCATCCCGCTGCCGGTCATCGAGGGGTTCACCCTCGGCATCGCCGCGCTGATCGCCCTGCAGCAGGTGCCCGCGGCGCTCGGGACCACGGCGGCGCACGGCCACGTCGTGGTGTCGGCCGTGGCCGCGGTGGTCGGCTGGTTCTCGGCCCCCGACCTCGCCGCCCTGGCCCTGAGCGCCGGCGTCGCAGCGCTCATCCTGCTCGGCTCCCGGCTGCGCCCCGCGGTCCCCGTGGCGCTGGTCGCGGTGGCTGCCGCCACCGCCGTCACCACGCTCGCTCACCTGCCGGTGGCCACCATCGGCGCCCTGCCCTCGCGGCTGTTCACGACCACCATGCCGTCGGTGACGTGGAGCGAGCTGCGCGTGCTCGTCGCACCCGCCGTCGCGGTCGCCGCCCTCGCCGCCCTGGAGAGCCTGCTCTCGGCCACCGTCGCCGACGCGATGAGCGTGTCGACGCGCCACGACCCCGACCGCGAGCTGTTCGGGCAGGGGCTGGCCAACCTGGCGTCCCCGCTGCTCGGCGGCATCCCCGCCACGGCCGCCATCGCCCGCACGGCGGTCAACGTGCGCTCCGGGGCGCGGTCGCGCCTGGCCGCGGTCGTGCACTCGCTCGTGCTCCTGCTCGTCGTGCTGGCCCTGGCCCCGGTGGTCGGGTGGATCCCCCTGGCGGCGCTGGCCGGGGTGCTCATCGCCACCGCGGTCCGGATGGTCGAGGTGTCGAGCCTGCGCGCCCTCGTGCGCGCGTCGCGCAGCGACGCCTTCGTGCTCGCGCTGACCTTCCTTTCCACCGTGGTGCTCGACCTCGCCACCGCGGTCGTGCTCGGAATCGTCACCGCCGGCGCGCTCGCCCTGCGCCAGCTGGCCGACACGACGGCGCTGCGCGAGGAGACGCTGGCCGACGTCGACGGCTCGGGCGACGCCGGCTCGGCGCAGGGCTGGGACGGCGACCACGCGGCCGAGGAGCGGGCCCTGCTCGACGAGCAGATCGTCGCCTACCGGCTCGAGGGGCCGCTGTTCTTCGGCGGCGCCCACACCGCCCTGCTCGAGCTCACCGAGATCAGCAACGTCAAGGTGGCCATCCTGCGGATGGCGCACGTGACCACCCTGGACGCCACCGGCGCCGCGGTGCTGGCCGACACGGTGCGTGCGCTGGAGTCACGCGGTGTCACGGTGCTGCTCTCCGGGGTCCCGGCGCGTTTCGTGCCGCGGCTGGAGGCGACCGGCATCCACCAGCACCTCACCGGGCTGCACCACGTCTTCGAACACACGCCCGACGCCATCGCGCACGCCCGGCGGCACGTGGTCCGCGACGGGCACCACTCGCTGGGGGTCAGGCCAGCCGGGTGATCGCGACGACGACCTCGAGCGAGGCCTTGGCCCGGCCCGAGTAGATGCCCTTGAACGGCGGCACGTCCTCGTAGTCGCGGCCCCGGGCGACGACGACGTGGTCGCGGCCGACCTCGGTGCCGTTGGTGGGGTCCACGGCGATCCAGCCGGCATCCCAGAACTCCACCCAGGCGTGGCTCTCGCCCTTGCTGGTGTCGCCGACGGCCGAGTCCCTGGTCGGCACGAGGTAGCCCGAGACGTAGCGAGCCGGCACCCCGAGGCTGCGCAGGGCCCCGACGGTGATGTGCGCGAAGTCCTGGCACACGCCCGACCGCTCGGCCCAGGCGTCCTCGCCGCGGCTGTGCACGCCCGTGGCGCCGGGCTGGTAGCGCATCTCGCCGCGCACCAGTGCACTCAGCTCGGCGGCGGCGGCGTGGGGCGTCGGCAGGCCGCGCACGGCATCCGCAAGGTCCTTGATGCCGCGTCCGGGGCGGGTGCGGGCCGAGAGCATCAGCCACTCGTAGCTGCGGTCCTGCACGGCCGGGTCGCGCACGGCATCCCAGCCCAGCGACGGCTCGTGCCGCTCGAGCGGGGTGCGCTCGACCGTCGAGATGGCCTCGATGTCGAGCCGCTCGTGCTCGGCCAGGCTCTCCATCGCCATGACGTGGGTGCCCCAGTGGTCGCGGTAGACGTGGCTCCAGGTCATCGGCCGGATCCGGATGCGGTTCTCCAGGGTGGTCTGGCCGGGCTCGTTGAGCGGCGTCATCCGCAGCTCGTTGTGCGCCGCCCGCACGCGGCCGTCGTAGGCCAGGGAGGTCGTGTGCACGATGCGCCAGCGCCGCACGTCAGAACACCCCGTCCTTGGTCCAGGTCTGCAGCGGGCCGGACTGGAAGTAGCGCGCGGCGATGGCGTGCGAGCTGGCCATCACGGCACCCTGCACCCGCTGCATCTGGGCGGGCAGGTCGGCGATGACGTCGGAGGTCGCCCGGTACTCCAAGGAGGTGCGGATGCGGCCCAGCTGCCGCCGCGCCTCGTCAGGGACCCCGATCCGCTCCTGCTGCGGGGCCAGGGCGTCGAGGCGGCGCTCCGCCTCGGACAGCGCGAACAGCACCGAGCGGGGGAACTCGCGGTCGAGCACGAGGAAGGCGGCGGCCCGGTCGTCGCTGAGCAGCCCCCGCTGGCTGCGCATGAACGCCTGTTGGGCACCGCAGCTCGACAGCACGACCGACCACGGCGCGCCACCGCGGGGCAGCCCACCGGTGGCGACGAGCCGCGCGGTCATGTCGGCCCGCTCGAGGCTGCGGCCGAGCACGAGGAAGTCCCAGGCCTCGTCGTGCGACATCGTCGAGTCGGCGATGCCGCTGACCAGCGCCGCGCGCTCGCGCACCCATGACAGGTGCCGCTCGGTCGCGACGGTGCGGCCGAAGCCGTGCCACCGGTGCCAGGTGGTGTTGATGCCCTCCCACAGCTCGGTCGAGAGGGTCTCGCGCGCGCGGCGGGCGTTCTCGCGGGCCGCGAACCACGCGCCGGTGATCGAGCTGGCGTTGGAGCGGTCGAAGACCAGCGCGGTGCTCACGTCGGCGAACCCGACGTCTCCCTCGAACGGCATCCCCATGATCACCGAGAGCACGGTGCGTGCCGCGCTGGCCTCGTCCGCGCCGGGGTCCTCGAGCAGCTGCAGGCGCAGCACGTCGACGATGCGGGCCGTGCCGTCGGCACGCTCGGTGTAGCGGCCGATCCAGAACAGCGACTCGGCGATCCGGCTCAGCACGGGTCGCTCCCGGGGCGTCGCGCTCCCGAGGCCTGCTGCTGCTGTTGCTGCTGCTCGCGCATGCTGTCCTCGTGGGATGCCGTGGGCGCGCTCATGACGACCACCTCACGGTTGTCGGGCAGCCGGTTCGGGGCGTTGCCGGCCGGGCGCCGGTCGGACAGCACCCAGGTGTCCTTGGAGCCGCCGCCCTGGCTGGAGTTGACCACCAGCTCGCCCTCGGGCAGGGCCACCCGGGTCAGGCCGCCGGGAAGCACCCGCACGCGCTCGCCGTCGTTGACCGCGAATGGCCGCAGGTCGACGTGGCGCGGGGCCAGCCGGCCGTCGATGAAGGTCGGCACGGTCGACAGCTGCACGACGGGCTGGGCGATCCAGCCGCGCGGGTCGGCCGTGAGCTGCGTGCGCACCTTGTCGAGGGTGGCGCCGTCGGCCGTGTTGCAGACGACCAGGCCCTTGCCGCCCGAGCCGTCGACCGGCTTGACGACCATCTCGTCGAGGTGGTCGAGGACGTGCTGGAGGGCGGCGGGCTGCTCGCACCGGAAGGTGTCGACGTTTCCCAGGATGGGGTCCTCGTCGAGGTAGAACCGGGTCAGCTCGGGCAGGTAGGAGTAGATCAGCTTGTCGTCGGCCACGCCGTTGCCCACGGCGTTGGCGACCGTCACCCGACCGCTGCGCATGGCCGACACCAGGCCCGCGACGCCGAGCACCGAGTCCCCCCGGAAGTGCACCGGGTCGAGGAACTCGTCGTCGACCCGGCGGTAGATGACGTCGACCGGCTTGTCGCCGGTGGTGGTGCGCATCCGCACCTGACCGCCCACGCACACCAGGTCGCGGCCCTCGACGAGCTCCACGCCCATCATCCGGGCCAGCAGGGCGTGCTCGAAGTAGGCCGAGTTGAAGACGCCGGGGGTGAGCACGACCACGGTGGGGTCGCTGGCACCGTCGGGGGCGGAGGCGCGCAGGGCTGCGAGCAGCATCCGGGGGTAGTCGTGCACCGGGCGGATCCGCATCGTCGCGAAGGCCTCGGGGAAGACGTTGGCCATCGCCCGCCGGTTGGCGATGACGTAGCTGACGCCCGACGGCACCCGCACGTTGTCCTCGAGCACCCGGAAGGTGCCCTGCTCGTCGCGGATCAGGTCGACGCCGGCGACGTGCACCCGCACCCCGCTGGTGGGCCGGATCCCCATGACCGCACGGTGGTAGTGCTTCGAGCTGGCGATGAGGCGCCACGGGATGATGCCCTCGTGCACCGCGCGCGGGATCTCGCCCTCGCGCGAGTAGATGTCGTCGAGGAAGGACTCCAGGGCCGTGACCCGTTGCACGACACCGGACTCGATGACCTGCCACTCGTGCGCCGAGATCACCCGCGGCACCGCATCGAGGGGGAAGGGCCGCTCCTCGCCCGCGTAGTCGAAGGTGACCCCCTGGTCGAGGTACGACCGGGCCAGGGTGTCGGCCCGCTCCTTGAGGTGGCCGGCGTTCATCGCTCGCAGGGTGTGGAAGACCGGCTTGTAGGCGGTGCGGGGGGCACCGGGCCCGGCGAGCATCTCGTCCCACGCGGCGCCGAGCGTGTACGAGTCGAACAGGCTTCCCGCTGCCTCGGGGTCGGTCTGCTCACTCACGAGACGAAACCTATGGCCGCTGCGTGAACGCCCCGTTCCGCTTGTGTTCCCGGGAGGTTTCGCAGCCGGCCGGTCCAGCAACCGGACGCCTACAGTGTGCGCGTGGACATCCCCCGCCCCGTGGTGACGCTGCGCCCCGTGGATGCCGGGAGCTGGCGAGACGTGGCGGCCCTCACCGTGGCGCCCGGTCAGGAGCGCTTCGTCGCCGCGCCGGCCTACTACCTGGCCCTGTGCGCCTACGGCGACGTCTGGCGGCCGATGGCGGTGCAGGACGCCGACGACCTGGTCGTCGGGTTCCTGATGTGGGGCATCGACGAGCAGGACGGCAGCTGTTGGCTCGGGGGCGTGCTGGTCGACCGGTCGCAGCAATGCCGTGGCGTGGGCCGCGCGGCCGTCGCCGAGGCACTGCGGACCCTGCGACCGACGACTGAGGCGGCCGGGTACGCGCTCTCGTACCACCCGGACAACGTGGTGGCGAAGGGGCTCTACGCCAGCCTGGGGTTCGTCGAGACCGGTGAGGTCGACGACGACGAGGTCGTCGCCCGGCGCCGCCCGACCTGACGGCGGGGCACTCACCGCGGCGTGACAGGCTGGTCCCACGCCACCGCACCCTGAGAGGACCTGGTAGTGCGCACCCTGCTCAACATCATCTGGTTCGTCTTCGGCGGCCTCTGGCTCGCCCTGGGCTACGCCCTGGCCGGGGTGGTCTTCTGCATCCTCATCGTCACGATCCCGCTCGGGGTGGCGTCCTTCCGGATGGCGAGCTACGCCCTGTGGCCGTTCGGCCGGGCCGTGGTGCCGAAGCCCGGCGCCGGCGCCGGTGCCGCGGTGCTCAACGTGGTGTGGATCGTCCTGGCCGGCTGGTGGCTGGCCCTGCTGCACCTCACGACCGCCGTCGCCCAGGCGATCACGATCATCGGCATCCCGCTGGCCATCGCGAACCTGAAGCTCATCCCGGTCTCGCTGGTGCCCTACGGAAAGCAGGTCGTGCGCACCGACTCGCTGCCCCCGGACCAGCGCCCGGTGCACGCGCTCTGACGCAGCCGGCGCCGGCGGGTCAGTCGCGCTGGTGCTCCGGTGCCTCACGGACCGCCTCGCGCACCACGCGCATCGACAGCTCAGACGGGTAGCCCTTGCGAGCCAGCATCCCGGCCAGCCGGCGGGTCTGCACGAGGGGCTCCAGGCCGCTCATCGAGCGCATCTTCTTCGCGACCAGCTCACGGGCACGGTCTTCCTCGTCGTGCGGGTCGACCTCGTCGAGCGCCGCCTGCGCGGTCTCGTCGTCGACCCCCTTGCGCCGCAGCTCCTGGGCGAGGGCTCGGCGGGCCAGCCCACGGCCGGCCTGCTGCGAGCGCACCAGCATCCCCGCGTAGGCGGAGTCGTCGACGAGCCCGACCTCGGTCATCCGGTCGAGCACCGCCGCGGCGACGTCGTCAGGACAGCCCTTGCGACGCAGCGCCTGCTCGAGCTGGGACCGGCTGCGCGGCGCCGCGGTGAGCTGGCGCAGCACGATCTGGCGGGCCCAGTCGTAGGGGTCGGGCTCGCTGCCGCGGGTGCGCGGGTCGGCCTCGGGGTCCGGCGGTGGTGGCGGAGGTCTCGACCCCACCGCCGGAGACTCCACCGCCGGCGAACCCAGCGCCGGCGACCCCACTGCCGGCGACCCCACTGCCCATGCGGGCGGCGGGGTCGTCGAGTCGGCGAACGGCACGGGAACCAGCCCGAGGAGGCTCAGAACTCGACCGAGATCTCGGGCACGGCCGCCATCTCGGGACGCGGCACCCCGATGCCGAGCTTCTCCTTGATCTTCTTCTCCAGCTCGTCGGCGAGCTCAGGGTTGTCCTTGAGGAAGGCGCGGGCGTTCTCCTTGCCCTGGCCGAGCTGGTCGCCGTCCATGGTGTACCAGGCGCCGGCCTTGCGCACGAAGCCCTGCTCGACGCCCATGTCGATCAGGCCGCCCTCACGGGAGATGCCCTGGCCGTAAAGGATGTCGAACTCGGCCTGCTTGAACGGCGGGCTCACCTTGTTCTTGACCACCTTGCAGCGGGTGCGGTTGCCGACCGCGTCGGTGCCGTCCTTGAGGGTCTCGATGCGCCGCACGTCGAGGCGGACCGAGGCGTAGAACTTCAGCGCCTTGCCACCGGTGGTGGTCTCCGGCGAGCCGAACATGACGCCGATCTTCTCGCGCAGCTGGTTGATGAAGATCGCCGTGGTGCCGGTGGTGTTGAGGGCACCGGTGATCTTGCGCAGCGCCTGCGACATCAGGCGGGCCTGCAGGCCGACGTGGCTGTCGCCCATCTCGCCCTCGATCTCGGCCCGGGGCACCAGGGCCGCGACCGAGTCGATGACGATGATGTCGAGGGCGCCGGAGCGGATCAGCATGTCGGCGATCTCGAGCGCCTGCTCCCCCGTGTCGGGCTGGGAGACCAGGAGCGCGTCGGTGTCGACCCCGAGGGCCTTGGCGTAGTCGGGGTCGAGCGCGTGCTCGGCGTCGATGAAGGCGGCGATGCCGCCGGCCTTCTGGGCGTTGGCCACCGCGTGCAGCGCGACGGTGGTCTTGCCCGAGCTCTCCGGGCCGTAGATCTCGACGACCCGTCCGCGGGGCAGCCCGCCGATGCCGAGCGCGACGTCGAGGGCGATGGACCCGGTGGGGATGACCTCGATGGGGGGCCGCACGTCGTCACCGAGGCGCATGACGGCACCCTTGCCGTGCTGCTTCTCGATCTGGGCCATCACCGAGGACAGCGCCTTGTCCTTCTCGCTACCGGCGGCCGCAGCCACCGGGTTGGGCATCACGCTTCCGCGAGCACTACCAGCCATGTCACACCTGTTCTTTCCCTGTCGTGCAGCGAGCGCGCCCACCGGCGACCAGCTCTCGCCGTCGGTCTCGTCGCGAGGTCTGGTCAGACGCTAGGTGACGGCACCGACACCGGTCACGGGCTGCCGTCGAGCCTGTGGACGAGTGCTGCCGGAAGCGCCACCTGTGGACGACCATAGCCGAACACCTGTTCGACGGGCCGGATCGCGGCGCGACACGCCGAGCAGACCTACGCCGCCGGCGCGGAGACCCCCCACATGGCCGCGACGTGCCGCGCATCGGTGCCGCAGCAGCCACCGACGACCCGCAGTGCCGGCAGCGAGGCCGCGAGCGCCGCCTGCTCCCCGCCGAGCACCGCCGGGTCGCCGTCGTCGAGCCCTTCCGCGGCCTCGAGCTCGGCATGGCTGAGGGTGGAGGCGTTGACCCTCGTGCCACCGATCCGCTCCACCCACGGCCCGGCATCCGCCAGGGCAGCCGCGACGTGCCTGGGGTGCGCGCAGTTGACCACGAACCAGTCCGGGGGCGCGACGTCGTCGACCGCCTCGACGGCGGCCCGTAGCGCCGTGCCGTCCGGCAGCCGCCCGTCGGTCTCGACGGTGAACCCGACCGTGACCGGCAGACCGGCCTCACCGGCGGCCAGGGCCACGCCGATCGCCTCGTTCACGGTGGTCAGCGTCAGCGAGCTCAGCAGGTGCGCCCCGGCGTCGGCGAACGCCCGTGCCTGCGCCAGGTGGTAGTCCCGCGCCTGCCACGGGTCCATCTGCTCGCCGACGACGTAGCCGTCCCCACGCGGCCCGAGCACGCCGGCCACCACGACCTCCGGCACCTCGTCGGAGTACCGCTCCCCCAGCTCGGCCAGCAGCCGCACGGCATCGGTGTTGACCCGCACCAGCCCGTCGGCGCCGACCCCCAGGCGGGCACCCCAGTCCGGGTTGGCCCGCCAGGTGGGCGTCTCGAGGAACAGCCCCGCTCCGGCCGCCGACGCGATCTGCGCGTACCCCGAGTAGTAGTCGACGAGGAGGTCGCGACCCTTGGGGTCGACCAACAGCGGGAACGCCGCGAAGTGCCGCAGCTCGACACCGTGGTGGAAGGCCAGATCGGTCTCGAGCCCGCCGTCGGTGACGTAGCCCGGCAGTGCCGGGTCGGGCTCCCAGGGGCGGGCTCGGCTCTCGGTCATCGCGCCAGTCTCCGTCGGCCGGTGCAGAACCGCGAGTACCTGTCGAGGGTGGGCACGAAGCCCCCGCGTCCATCAGGTCAGCAGCAGCTTCGCGATCCGCCGGGACGCCCCCATGACGCCGACCACCCCCAGCACCGCGAGGTAGGCCACGTTCCCGAGCAGCGGCCACCCCACCTCGCCCAGCATCAGCCCGCGCTCCAGGGCGACGCCCTGGTAGAGCGGCGTCGCGGCCACCAGCCACTGCAGCGACTCGGGGTAGGTCGACAGCGGGAAGAACGTGGCGGAGAACAGGAACATCGGCTGGATGGCCAGCGTGACGTAGTCGAAGTGCTGCCACGACGTCATGAACGTGGTCGCGAAGAGGCCCACCGCACCGAAGGCCAGGCCGATGAGCACGGCGGCAGGGATCGCGAGCACCGCCCACCAGGAATGCACGAGGCCCGCGAGCAGGGCGACGACGAGGAACATCCCCGAGTAGAGCGCGCCCCGCAGGAGCGACCAGGTGATCTCGCCGACGGCGACGTCACGCGGCCCGAGCGGCGTCGCGAGCATCGCGTCGTAGAGGTGCTGGTACTTCAGCTTGAAGAAGAAGTTGTAGGTGCTGTCGGCGATGGCGCCGTTCATCGCCGACGAGGCCAGCAGCGCGGGCGCCACGAACGCGGCATACGTCACGGTGGTGCCGCCGTCGGTGGTGATGTCGCCGACCAGCGTTCCGAGCCCCACCCCGATGGAGAACAGGTAGAAGACCGGCTCGACGAAGCCGCTCAGCAGGAGCAGCCAGGCCCGGCGGAACGCCGTCATGTTGCGCCCGACGACGTGCCGCGCCAGCCCGAGCCCGGCGGGGAAGGGCAGCACTCGCGCCGCGCGCGTGGCCCCGGTCAGCACGCTCACGAGACCAGCCTCCGGGTGAACGAGCGGTGGGCGAGCACCCAGCCCACCGCGATGTAGGCCAGCAGCACCGCCAGGTGCAGCGCCCCCAGCGCGCCGGGGGGCGTGCCCGTGGCGGCGTCGCGGGACAGCTCGACGCCGTGCCACAGCGGCGTGGCCCAGGCGACGGGCTGCATCCACACCGGCAGCTGGTCGATGGGGAAGAAGGTGCCCGAGAAGAGCATCAGCGGGGTGACGACGAACCGGAACAGGATGCTGAAGCCGTTGTCGTTGTCGAGCCGTGCGGCCAGCGCGAAGGTCGGCACCGCGAACGCGAGCCCGGTGAGCACGGCGACCGGCACCGCCAGCAGCACCCACCACGAGGCGAACGCCCCGAACGCCGCCGCCACGAGCACGAAGATCACCGCTCCGGTGAACAGGTGGAAGGCCACGACGCCGAGGTGCCCGCCGAGCACCTCCACGACCCGCAGCGGCGTGGCGAGCATCGCGGCGTACATCTGGTTCCACTTGATGTAGCCCATTACCGCATAGGTGGACTCACCGAAGGCGGTCAGCATCGCCTGCATGGCCAGGATGCCGGGCAC
>JBJMHU010000003.1:0-14077 GCA_045807225.1 Ornithinibacter sp.
GAACTGGCGGACCTGGCGGCACACCTCCACACCGTCGAACCCGGGAAGCATCACGTCGAGCACGATGAGGGCGGGAAGGGTCGTGCGGGCCAGCGAGACGGCGGTGGGGCCGTCGTGGGCCTGGACCACCGCGAAGCCCTCGCGCTCGAGGTAGCCGGCCACGACTCTGGCCAGGGCGACCTCGTCGTCGACGACGAGAACCGTCATCGGGTCGACCATGTGGCTCCTCGTGAGATGGGGTGCGTCCCCGGAAGGTTATCCGCAGCCACGGGCCGACGCGGGGGCCTCGGCCTGCACCGGCGCGGCCGACCGTCCCTACGGGCGCCGGCGCTCGCCGAGGCCGTTCAGCAGCCGGTCCATGCGACGGTCCGTTCCGGTGCCCGTCACGCCTGCGGCCGGCGCAGCCCCCGGGCGGACCTGTGAGCGGTAACTTACGTGTCGTGGGCAGTACCGGCTGGCCGCCCCACCTGGCCCGGTGCCAGGCGCTCACCAGCCCCGACGAGGACCGAAGATGAGCAGACCCGACCTGATGGCGCTGGCCGAGGAGGAGCGCGGCGACCTCCTGTCACTGCTCGGGGGCCTGACCGACGAGCAGTGGAACGCGCCCTCCCTGTGCACCCGGTGGCGGGTCCGCGACGTCGCATCCCACGTCGTCAGCTACGACGAGCTGTCCGTGCCCGCCACCGTGGGCACCTTCATCCGTGGTGGGTTGCGGATCGATGCCGTGAACGCGGCTGCCCTGCGACGATATGAGCACCTCGAGCCCTCAGGAATCCTCGCGCTCCTGTCGCGGAACCTGCGACCCAGCGGGCTCCCCCGGGGGTTCGGCGGGGGCATCGCACTGACCGACGGCACGATCCACCACCAGGACATCCGACGAGCGCTCAACCTGCCACGCACCATCCCGGCGCACCGGTTGGCCCCGGTGCTCGACTTCGCCCTGCGCGCACCGACCCTGCCGGCCGCGAAGAACGCGAAGGCGCTGTCGCTGACCGCCACCGACGTTGCCTGGCGCTCCGGTGACGGCCCAGAGGTCACCGGCCCGGCAGAGGCACTGCTCATGGCGGTTGCCGGCCGCCCGCACGCCTTGGGCGACCTGAGCGGGCCGGGGTTGACGACCCTGCAGCAACGAGTCGGATGACCACATGGCCGGGAGCCTGCCCACGGCGACCCCGACCGGAGCACCTGCCCAGGAGCAGAAAGGTCGGGAGGCAAAGCCCTCGCGACGGCTTCGCTGGGCCACCGTTGGAGGTGTTGACCTCGGGTGGCCGCGGTGCCCGGGGGGAAGGGTGGACCGATGAGGTCGTGGCGAGCGTCGGAGGCAGGATCCCTCGGCCGGCTGTACGCCTGGTTCGTCGTCACGCTGCGCTGGTTCGTCGTGCTGGGCTGGGCGGCCGCGTGCCTGGCTGCCGTGCTCGTCCTGCCCTCCACCGGGCAGCAGAGCGACCTCGGCGGCTTCGCGCCACCGAACAGCAAGGCGATCGCGACCGAGCGCGCGTCGGCGGAGGCGTTCGGTTTCCCCCTGCTCAGCCGGACCGTGCTCGTGCAACGCAACCCGGCCGGCTTGTCGACCGGGGCCCAGGAGCGCGCCGTCGAGCGCGCCGTCGGCGTGGCCGAGGGCACGATCGGCGACGTCGGACCGATCGCGGCCGCCGTACCGGTCATCAACGTCAAGGACGTCTTCACCTCCTCCGAGCAGGGCACCACGGCGCTGACCTACGTCTTCACCAAGCCCGGCACCAGCTTCGGCGACGAGGCGGATGCCGCGCGCGCCTTCGGCCAGCAGCACGTCAACCAGCCCGACGACCACCTGGTCGGGGTCACCGGTACGGTCCCCGCGCAGGTGGAACAGTCCGACGTCCTCTACAGCCACCTGCCGCTGCTCGAGGTCCTGACCCTGGCCGTCGTCATCGGGATCGTGGCCCTGAAGTTCCGCTCCTTCATCGCCCCGCTCGTGGCCCTGCTGACGGCCGCCCTGTCGTACTTCCTGGCGGTACGGGTGACCGACTACGTCGGCGTGCTGATGCAGCAGGGCGGGGCGCCCGAGGAGCTCAAGCCGCTGGTTCTCGCCCTGGTCCTGGGGATCGTCACGGACTACGCGATCTTCTACCTCTCCAGCATGCGCACGGCACTGGAGGAGGGCCTGGACCGGCTGCCCGCTGCCCGGGCGTCGGCCGCCCAGACCGGGCGGATCGTGCTCGTCGCCGGCATCGCGGTCGCCGCCGGCTGTGCCGCGATGCTGGTGGCGAAGTCAGGGTTCCTGCGCGCCTTCGGCCCGGTGCTCTCCCTGTCGGTCCTGACTGCGGTCGTCGTGTCGGTCACCCTCGTGCCGGCCCTGCTCGCCATCTTCGGTCGCGGGCTGTTCTGGCCGAGCCGCCCCCGGCGGGCCCGCAAGCGGGTGCTGTCGCGCGCCGCGGCGCGGCTGCTGACGGTGCGGGTGGTGGCGCTGGTCCTGGGTGGCGCCTGCGTCGTCGGACTGGCCGCGCTGGCCACGCACGCCGACCGGCTGCGGCTCGAGGTGTCCTTCGTCGCGGCGCTCCCCGCCGACAGCGAGCCCGCGGATGCCGCGCGCGCGGCATCCGCGGGCTTCGCACCGGGGGTCATCGCCCCTACCGAGGTGCTGCTCCAGGGCAGTGAGGTGGGCAGTGACCGCGAGAAGCTGACCACCCTGGCCCGCGAGCTGCAGCAGCAACCGGGGGTCGCCGGGGTGCTCAGCCCCAGCGCCCTACCGGACGAGGCGGTCCAGGGAGCACTGGTCACCAAGACCGGTGACGCCGCGCGGCTGCTGCTCGTCCTGGACCACGACCCCCTGGGCGCCACAGCGATCGGCGACCTCAACCACCTGTCGGAGGCGATGCCGGGCCTGCTGCACCGAGCGGGCCTGGACGGGATACGGTTCGGCCTGGCCGGCGACACCGCGGTGTCCGGCGAGCTGGTGGCGGCGACCAACGCCGACCTCGCCCGCATCGCCGTGGCCGTGCTCCTCGTCAACCTGGTCCTCCTCATCGGGTTCCTGCGTGCCCTCGTGGCGCCGGTGCTGCTGCTCGCCTGCAGCGTGCTGGCCCTCGCTGCGTCGCTCGGCTGCCTGACCCTGGTCTTCCAGGACCGCCTCGGCAACGACGGCGTGGCGTTCTACGTCCCGTTCGCTGCCTCCGTGCTGCTGCTCTCGCTGGGCTCGGACTACAACATCTACGGCGTGGGGCACGTCTGGACGCGGGCCCGCCACACCACCGTGCGACAGGCCATCGCGGAGCGGGTCCCGGAGACCTCCGGAGCCATCACCGCTGCCGGCATCACCCTCGCCGCGAGCTTCGGCATGCTGGCCCTGGTGCCGCTGCGGCAGTTCCGCGAGCTGGCCTTCGTCATGGCACTCGGCGTGCTGATCGACGCCCTGGTGGTGCGGTCAGTGGTGGTGCCCGCGCTCCTGACCCTCCTCGGCGGGTTCAGCGCCTGGCCGCGAAGGCTCCGCGCAGCGCAGGTGGAGGACGGGACGACAGCAGCACCCGTGCCCGGTCCCAGTCGCGACTCCGAGCTCACCCACCACCCCACCTGAGGGAGCTCCTTGCGCCTCTGACCTGCAGAGACTTCCGTCGGGCTGACAGGATTTGAACCTGCGACCCCTTGACCCCCAGTCAAGTGCGCTACCAAGCTGCGCCACAGCCCGTGGCTGCCCCCTCGCGGGAGCGTCGAAACCTTATCCCATGCGCACCGGGGCCACCGAATCGCCCCTGCCCGCGCCCGGCATCCGGCGCGACGTCAACGGCGGGAGCGCTTCTCGCGCACCCGTACCGAGATCTCGATCGGCGTGCCGACGAAGCCGAACTCCTCACGCAGCCGGCGCTCGACGAAGCGCCGGTAGCCGGCCTCGATGAAGCCCGACGCGAAGAGCACGAACCGCGGTGGGCGGGTGCCGGCCTGGGTGGCGAACAGGATGCGGGGCTGCTTGCCGCCGCGCACCGGGTGCGGGTGTGCCGCGACGACCTCGCCGAGGAAGGCGTTGAGCCGGCCGGTGGAGATGCGGGTCTCCCACGAGTCGAGCGCGGTCTCGAGGGCGGGCACCAGCTTGTCCATGTGCCGGCCGGTGCGGGCCGAGACGTTGGCTCGCGGCGCCCACGGGATCTGCACGAGGTCGCGCTCGATCTCGCGCTCGAGGAAGTGGCGGCGTTCCTCGTCGGTGAGGTCCCACTTGTTGTAGGCGATGACCAGGGCCCGGCCGGCGTCGATGACCTGCTGGATCACCCGCACGTCCTGCTCGGTGATGGTCTCGGAGGCGTCGACCAGCACGACGGCCACCTCGGCCTTCTCGAGCGCGGTCTGGGTGCGCAGGGAGGCGTAGAAGTCGGAGCCACGCGTCTGGTGCACGCGGCGCCGGATGCCGGCCGTGTCGACGAAGCGCCACGTCTTGCCACCGAGCTCGACCAGCTCGTCGACCGGGTCGCGGGTGGTTCCGGCGACGTTGTCGACGACGACCCGCTCGTGGCCGACCAGCTTGTTGAGCATGGAGGACTTGCCGACGTTCGGGCGGCCCAGCAGCGCCACCCGCCGAGGGCCGCCGCGCTCGTAGGCGCCGCCCATCGCGGAGACCTCGGGCATCACCTCGAGCAGCGCGTCGAGGGCGTCACCACTCCCCCGCCCGTGCAGCGCCGAGACCGGCCACGGCTGCCCCAGGCCCAGGCTCCACAGGGCGGCGGCGTCGGCCTCGGTGCGCTGGTCGTCGACCTTGTTGGCGATGAGCACCACCGGCTTGCCGGCCCGGCGCAGCAGCTTGACGCAGTTCTCGTCGTCGTCGGTGGCGCCGACGGTGGCGTCGACCACGAAGAGCACGACGTCGGCGAGGTCGACGGCGATCTCGGCCTGCTCGGCCACCCGCAGGTGGATGCCGGTGGCGTCGATGGCCCAGCCGCCGGTGTCGACGAGGGTGAACGGGTGGCCGACCCACTCGGCGTCGTAGGCCACCCGGTCGCGGGTGACGCCGGGGACGTCCTCGACCACGGCCTCGCGGCGGCCGATGATGCGGTTGACCAGGGTGGACTTGCCGACGTTCGGGCGGCCGATGACGGCCACGACGGGCAGCGGCCCGCGCTCGGCCTCGGCGTCGAGCGCGTCGTCGTCGCGCTCGAGCAGGGCGCGGTCCTCGTCACTGAGGTCGAAGTCCTCCAGCCCGGCCCGCAGCGCACGCGCGACGGCCGCGGGGTCCTCGGTCTGGATGGTCGGGTCCTCGGCACTCATCCCACCATTCTCCCCCACCGCGAAGGCGCTTCAGTCCAGCAGGTCGGGGGGCACGTCGGTGGGCAGCGGGATGCCGTGCCGCGCCTCCGCCGCGTGCACGTGGGCGACCAGCGCGGTGCGGATCTGCTCGGTGGCCCGGTCGAGCCGGGCCCGGCCGGGCAGGCCGTCGGGCAGGTCGAGCACCACGGCTGGGCCGAAGTCGACGACCAGCCGAGTGCGCCACCGTGGCCAGGAGGCGGCCGGGTCGCCGGTGCGCCGGGTGCCCAGGCAGGCGGTCGGCACCACGACGGCACCCGACTGCAGGGCGAGCCACGCCACCCCCTTGCCGGCCGAGGCGAAGTCGTCCCTTCCCCGACCGCCCTCGGGGAGATGCCGATGACGCCGCCGGCGCCGAGCACCGCGAGAGCCTTCCCGAGCGCCGGGCGGTCACCGCGGTGCTGGTCGATCGTGATCTGCCCGCTCCAGCGCAGCACCCACCCGACGAACCCCTCGAACGTCCTCGCGAGCACCAGGAACCGGCTCGGCCGCGGCGCCATGGTCATCACGAGCGCGCCGTCGAGGAAGCCGATGTGGTTGGCGGCGATGACGACCGGACCGGACGCCGGACGTTCGAGCGGCCACTGGCCCGGGCGTCGTACAGCAGCAGGAGAATCGCGTGGCCCAGGTGCTCGGCGAGTCGTTGGCGCCCCGGGCCGGTGCTCACTCCACCGTCTCGGCGGCGACCACGTCGAGCACGGCCTCGACGCTCTCGTCGAAGTCGAGCTCGGAGGTGTCGAGCATGACCACGCCCTCGGCGGCCTCCGTGAAGGACGAGACGGTCGAGTCGTCGCGGTCGCGGCGCACCACCTGGTCGCGGGTCGCCTCCACGGCTTCTGCATCGACGGTTCCGTGCAGCTCGGCCGAGCGGCGCCGCAGCCGCGCGTCCTCGGATGCCGTGAGCAGCACGCGCACGCGGGCGTCGGGGGCGACCACGGTGGTGATGTCGCGGCCCTCGGCCACCACTCCCCCGGACTGCTCGGCGATCCGGACCATCAGGTCGCGCTGCAGCTGCTGCAGCACCGCCCGCACCTCGAGGTTGGTGGCGACCGCCGAGACCGCGGTGCTGACCTCGGTGGTGCGGATCGCCCTGCTGACGTCGGCGCCGGCGACCGACACGGTCGGGGCGGCCGGGTCGGTGCCGATCTCGAGCGGGAGGTCGCGCGCGGCGGCGGCCACGGCATCCACGTCGCTGAGGTCGAGACCGCGGTCGAGGCACCACCAGGTGAGTGCCCGGTACATCGCGCCGGTGTCGAGGTAGCCGACGCCGAGCCGGCCGGCCACCGCCCTCGAGACGCTGCTCTTGCCCGAGCCGGAGGGTCCGTCGATCGCGATCGTCAGGGGTGAAGTCATGGGCCGCCAGCCTAGTGGGGAACCTCAGCCGTGCAGGCGCCAGCCCCGGTCGGCCAGGGCCGAGCCGAGCCCGGCCGCGGCAGCCGGCACGACGTCGACCTCGGCCAGTCCGAACGGCTGGCCGAGCCCGTGGTCGAGGTGGAACTCCTCGATGTTGGTGCCGATCGCGCCGATGTCGGCGAACAACCGGCCCAGCTGGCCCGGCTCGTCGGGGATGAGGACCCGCACGGTGGTGTAGGCGGTGGGGGCGGCACCGTGCTTGCCCGGGATGCGGGCCTGGCCTGCGTTGCCGGCGGCGATGGCGCGCGCCAAGGTGCCCCGCGCACCTGGCGCGTCCGTCGACGCGCTGAGGTCGTCGAGGGCGCCCACGACGCGGTCGAGGTCGGCCATCAGGGCAGTGAGCACCTCGCGCACCGCCTGGGCGTTGCCGGCCAGGATCTGGGTCCACAGGTCGGGGTCGCTGGCCGCGATGCGGGTGACGTCGCGCAGCCCCTGGCCGGCCAGGGCCACGGCGGCCTCGTCGAGTCCCTCGAGCCGGGCGGCCACGAGGCTCGCGGCGAGCTGCGGCACGTGCGAGACCGCGGCGACGGCGGCGTCGTGGTGGTCGGGGTCCAGGCTGCTCACCGCGGCGCCCGCCGAGCGGGCCACGGCCGTCACCAGCGCGACGACGCCGGGGTCGGTCTCGTCGGTGGGGGTGAGCACCCACGCCCGCCCGTCGAACAGGTCGTGGCGACCGGCCACCGCTCCCGAGCGTTCGCGGCCGGCCATCGGGTGCGACCCGCAGTAGCGGGCGAGGTCGGCGCCGTCGGCCCGCAGGGCGTCGAGCACGGCGCCCTTGACGGAGGCGACGTCGGTGACCCCGGCATCCGGCCAGCGGCGCAGGGCGTCGGCCACGCAGGCGGCGGTGACGTCCGGCGGGGTCGCCACGACGACGAGGTCGGGGTCGACGGGGCCCTCGGGCAGCCGGCCGGCACCGAGGTCACGGGCCAGGGCCGCGTGGGTGGGGCTGATGTCCTCGAGCGTGACGTCGTCGCCGAGTCGGGTGAGCGCCAGCCCCAGGCTGGTGCCGACCAGCCCCGCGCCGACGACGTGGACCCGGGTCACAGCTCCGCCGCGGCGTAGAGGGCCCCGACCTCCGCGCTGCTGAGGTTGCGCCACTTGCCCGGCTTGGTGTCGCCGAGGTGGATCGGCCCGACCTGGGTGCGCACCAGCGTGAGGACCGGGTGCCCGACCTCGGCGAGCATCCGCCGCACGATGTGCTTGCGCCCCTCGTGCAGCACCACCTCCACCAGCGCCTTGCCGGGCGCCGAGTCGACCACGCGGAACGAGTCGACCTGCACCGGGCCGTCCTCGAGCTCGATGCCCTCGCGCAGCCGGCGGCCCAGGTCGCGCGGCACCGGGCCGGGGATCTGGGCGAGGTAGGTCTTGAGCACCCCGTAGCGGGGGTGCTGGAGGCGGTGGGCGAGCTCGCCGTCGTTGGTGAGGATCAGCAGGCCCTCGGTGTCGGCATCGAGCCGGCCCACGTGGAAAAGCCGCTCCTTGCGGTTGCTCACGAAGTCGCCGATGTCGACCCGGCCGAGCTCGTCGCTCATCGACGTGACGACGCCGATCGGCTTGTTGAAGGCGAGGTAGACCCGCGACTCGTCGAGCTGCACCCGAACCCCGTCGACGTGCACGGTCTGGGTGGCCCGGATGCGCACGCCCTGCTCGGTGACGACGTGGCCGTCGACCGACACCCGGCCCTGGCTGATGAGGTCCTCGCAGACCCGCCGTGAGCCGACGCCGGCCGCCGCCAGCAGCTTCTGCAGGCGCACGCCGTCGGGGTCGTGCACGTCGACCGCAGGGCGGCGGGGCCACTGCGGCGCCGCCGTGGGCTGGCTCGGCTTGGTGTTGCCCGAGGAGCCGCGCTGCGGCTTGCCGCGGCCCGTCTTCTTCGTCGTCGGCGCCGGGGGGCGCTTCTTCCCACCGGGCGGGGGTCCGGACTTCTTGGCCGGCGTCATCCGCGGCCTCCTTCGGCGATCTCGTCGAGCACGTCGACCTCGGGCAGGTAGGGGGCCAGGGCGGGCAGGTCGTCGAGGCTCTGCAGGCCCAGCCGCTCCAGGAAGTAGGAGGTGGTCCCGTACAGGATGGCGGTCGACTCCTCGTCGTGCCCCATCTCCTCGATCAGGCCGCGGGTGAGCAGCGTGCGGATGACCCCGTCGACGTTGACCCCGCGCACCGCCGCGACCCTCGAGCGCGACACCGGCTGGCGGTAGGCGATCACGGCGAGCGTCTCGAGCGAGGCCTGGGTGAGCCGGGCCTGCTGGCCGTCGAGCACGAACTTCTCGACCACCGGGGCGTACTCGTGGCGGCTGTACATCCGCCAGCCGCCGCCGACCTGCCGCAGGGTGAACCCGCGGTGCTGCTCGGCGTAGCCGGCCTCCAGGTCGGCCAGCGCGGCCTCCACGTCGGCCACCGGCTGCTCGAGCACCGATGCCAGGGCCATCGTGGTCACCGGCTCGTCGACGACCATCAGCACCGCCTCGATCGCGCCGCGGAAGCCCCCCGGGAACTCGGCGACGTCGAACGCGAGCTGCTCCTCCACCGCCTCGGCAGCCTCGGGCTCGGGCTGGTCACTCATCGGGGCTCTCCTCGGCTGCGGGCGGGGTTGCTGGTGGTGGTTCTGGGGTCTGCGAGGGTGGCGGCTCGTCGAACTCGTCGTCGACCTCGATGTCGCCCTCCTCGGTGCCGGTCCAGCGCACGGTGAGCTCGCCGAGCGCCTCGGCCTGCTCGAACCCGATGGCCGACTCGCGGAACAGCTCGAGCAGCGCCAGGAAGCGCGCGACGACGACGAGGGTGGAGTCGGCATCCGCCACCAGGCTGCGGAACGACGCGACCCGCTCGCGCCGCAGCCGGCTCCCGATGATGGCGGCCTGCTCTCGCACGCTCACGGCCGGCGCGTGCAGGTGGGCCAGCCCGACGGTGGGCGCCTGCTTGGGGACCATCGCGCGGGCGGCGACGAGCGCGAGCTGCTCGGGTGTGACCGTCATCAGCAGCTCGGGCAGCAGCGCGGCGAGGTGCGGTTCCAGGGATGCCGTGCGCGGCTGCATCCGACCGGCCGTGGCCATCCGCTGGGCGAACGTGTGCGCGATGTCCTTGAAGGCGCGGTACTGCAGCAGCCGGGCGAACAGGATGTCGCGGGCCTCGATGAGGGCGAGGTCGTCCTCGTCCTCGGGGCCGCTCTGCGGCAGCAGCCGGGCCGCCTTGAGGTCGAGCAGGGTGGCGGCCACGAGCAGGAAGTCGGTGGCCTGGCTCAGGTCCCACCCGCCGGGTTTGGCCTGCTCGGCCTTGATGTGCGCGATGAAGTCGTCGGTGACCGTGGCCAGCGAGATCTCGGTGATGTCGAGCTTGTGCTTGCTGATCAGGCCCAGCAGCAGGTCGAACGGCCCGGTGAAGTTCTCGAGGGTGACCTCGAACGCGGTGGCGGGCGCGCGGCGGGTCAGCACGCCCCCGGGGACGATGTCCGCGTGGTCGGCGACCGGCGGCACCCCGCCCCCGGCCTCGTCGGGGGCCGTCGTCATCGGGTCAGGCCGCCCCACCGCGGGCGATGAGCTCGCGGGCGAGCATGCGATAGGCGTCGGCGCCCTTGTGGGTGGCGTCGTAGGTGGTGATGGGCTCGGCGGCGAGGCTGGCGTCCGGGAACTTCACGGTGCGCGAGATGACCGTGTGGAAGACCTGGTCGCCGAAGTGCTCGACCACGCTGGCCACGACCTCGCGGGAGTGCAGGGTGCGGCCGTCGTACATCGTCGCCAGGATGCCGTCGACCTGCAGGCGCGGGTTGAGCCGGTCGGTGATCTTCTCGACCGTCTCGACGAGCAGGGCCACGCCGCGCATGGCGAAGAACTCGCACTCGAGCGGGATGATGACCCCGTGCGCCGCGGTGAGGGCGTTGACCGTGAGCAGGCCGAGCGAGGGCTGGCAGTCGATGAGGATGACGTCGTAGTCGTCGACCACCGGGCGCAGCACGCGGGCCAGGATCTGCTCGCGGGCGACCTCGTTGACCAGGGTCATCTCGGCGGCCGACAGGTCGATGTTGGCCGGGAGGACGTCGAGGCCCTCGACCTTGGTGTGCTGGATGACGTCGCGGACGTCGTGCCCACGCCCGATGAGCAGGTCGTAGACCGTGACGTCGAGCTCGTTGACGGGCACGCCCAGACCCACCGACAGTGCGCCCTGGGGGTCGAAGTCCACGAGCAGCACGCGGCGCCCGACCTCGGCCAGCGCAGCGCCCAGGTTGATCGTGGTGGTGGTCTTGCCGACCCCGCCCTTCTGGTTGCACATCGCGATGATGCGGGCCGGGCCGTGCGCGGTGAGGGGCTGTGGCTGCGGGAAGTCCGGTAGCGGGCGACCGGTCGGGCCCACCTGTCCGGCGGTGCGGATCTGGAACGCCGCGTCGGAATCCAACTGTCTCTCCCCGGTGCCTTTCGTGCTGACGGTCAGCCTCGCGCTGATCGGCACCGACCCTATCAGCGCGCGCGCGGGTGGCTCTGGGCGTACACCTCCCGCAGCCGCTGCACCGTGACGAGGGTGTAGATCTGGGTGGTCGTGACCGATGCGTGCCCGAGCAGCTCCTGCACCACCCGCACGTCGGCCCCGCCCTCGAGCAGGTGGGTGGCGAACGAGTGGCGCAGGGTGTGCGGCGACAGGTGCCCCCCGACATGGGCCCGCTCGGCGCAGGCGCGCAGCACCGACCAGGCGCTCTGCCGTGACAGCCGCCCACCGCGCGCGTTGAGGAACAGCGCCGGCGTGCCGACCCCGCGAGCGGCGAACGTCGGGCGCCCCCGCACCAGCCAGCCGGCCAGCGCCTGCGCGGCATACGACCCCAGCGGCACGATGCGCTCCTTGCCGCCCTTGCCCCGCAGCCGCACGACGCCGTCGTCGCGCTCGACGTCGTCGATGTCCAGGCCGACCGCCTCGGAGATGCGGGCGCCGGTGCCGTAGAGCACCTCCAGCAGGGCGCGGTCGCGCAGGGATGCCGGTGTGTCACCGACCGAGGCGGCCTCCAGGAGCCGCTCGACGTCCTCGACGGGGATCGCCTTGGGCAGCCGCGCGGGCGTGCTCGGGGGGCTCACCCGCCGGGCGGGATCGGCATCCAGCACGCCCTCGAGGGCGAGGAAGCGGTGCAGGCCCCGGACGGCGACGAGGGTGCGCGCGGCCGAGGTGGCCGCGAGGGGTGGGTGGTCGGCATCCCCCTCGCGCAGCCCCGCGAGGAAGTCGGTGACGTGCCGCTCACTGACGTCCTCGGGGCGCTGCACGCCCACCGTGCCCAGGTAGGTGATCCACCGGCCCAGGTCACGGCGGTAGGCCGACAGGGTGTGCTTCGAGGCGCCGCGCTCGACGTCGAGGTGGGTCAGCCACGCGTCGACGGCCCGCTCCACCGCGGTGGGGCGGGCCGTCGGCTCGGTCGTGGCTGGGGTCAGGACAGCGCCTCGTCGAGGGTGATGCTGTCCATGTCGAACGCCTCGGCCACCGCGGCGTAGGTGATGTGGCCCGCGTGCGTGTTGAGGCCGAGCGCGAGGGCGGGGTCGGCCTTCGAGGCGTCCTTCCAGCCGTGCTCGGCGAGCTTGATGGCGTACGACATCGTGGCGTTGGTGAGCGCCCACGTGGAGGTGTGCGGCACCGCGCCGGGCATGTTGGCGACGCAGTAGTAGATCGAGTTGTGCACCTCGAAGACCGGGTCGGCGTGCGTGGTGGGCCGCGAGTGCTCGAAGCAGCCGCCCTGGTCGATGGCGACGTCGACGAGCACCGAGCCGGGCTTCATCGCGGCCACCATCTCGTCGGTGACCAGCTTGGGGGCCTTGGCGCCCGGGATGAGCACCGTGCCGATGACGAGGTCGGCGCCGATGACCTGCTCGCGGATCGACATCGCGGACGACGCGATCTGTGCCACGCGGTTGTCGTAGCGCCAGAAGCTCATCCGCAGCTTGTCGAGGTCGGTGTCGAGCAGGGTGACGTCGGCGCCCATGCCCAGCGCGATGTTGGCGGCGTTCTGGCCGGCGACGCCCGCGCCGATGACGACCACCTTCGAGTTGGCGACGCCGCCGATGCCACCCATGAGCACCCCGCGGCCGCCCTGCGCCTTCATCATCGAGTGCGCACCGACCTGGGGGGCCAGGCAGCCGGCCACCTCGGACATCGGGTAGAGCAGCGGCAGCAGGCCCGAGGGCAGCTGCACGGTCTCGTAGGCGATGGAGGTGGTCTTGGTGGCGACGAGCTCCTTGGTGAGCGGCTCGTCGGCGGCGAGGTGCAGGTAGGTGAACAGGGTCAGGCCCTCGCGCAGGCGGTGGTACTCCTCCGCCACCGGCTCCTTGACCTTCAGCACCATGTCCGACTCGCCCCACACGTCGTCGGCGTCGTCGAGGACCGTCGCGCCCTGCGAGACGTACTCCTCGTCGGTGATCGAGGAGCCGAGCCCGGCACCCTTCTGGACGAACACGTCATGACCACGGCGGACGAGCTCGTGCACCCCCACCGGCGTGATGCCGACGCGGAACTCGTTGTTCTTGACCTCGCTGGGGATACCGACCTTCACGGTTATCTGGCCCAATCTGACTCGTCGGACACCTCGGCACCGTTGCCGCAGGCTGCTGCGCCCCGATGGAGCGCGATGCGAGTCTAGACCCGGGCCGCATCTCGGCCCGACGACCCACAGGAGCCCCACATGAAGCTGTACAGCGACATCCCCGGCCGCCGCGCGGTGCAGGTGGCCACCGACGTGGGCATCGTGCTGTGGGTGGTGCTCTGGGTGCGGATCGCCCAGCGCGTCTACGACGCGACCATGGCGCTGGCTGCGCCCGCGCGCAACCTCGCCGGCGCGGGCAGCAGCTTCCGCGACACCATGTCGAGCGCCGGGGACGGCGTCGACAACCTGCCGCTGCTCGACGACCGGGTGGCCACGCCGTTCCGGTCAGCCGCCGGGGTCGGCACCGAGATCGAGAAGGCCGGCACCGACCTGGTCACCGCCGTGGAGCGGGTGTCGCTGCTGCTGGCGCTCACCACCGCCCTGGTGCCGATCCTCATCGTCGGGGCCACCTGGCTGGTGCTCCGGACCCGCTTCGTGCGCCGCGCCACCGCCGCCCAGCGGTTCATCGACGCCGAGCCCGACCTCGACCTGTTCGCGCTGCGCGCCATGGCCAACCAGCCGATGCCGCGCCTGGCCAAGGTCTCCGACGACCCGGCCGGCGCCTGGCGGCGCGGCGAGCTCGACGTCATCCACGCCCTCGCCCTCCTCGAGCTCAAGGACAGCGGCCTGCGCCCCCCACCCCCGCCCACCCCCGCCACGGCCTGACCCGTACCCCCCAACCGGCAGTCGCCGCCCGGCGCCCTCACCGCCAGCAAGCGCACACGACGCGACTGCCTGTCGACAGGTACGCATGAACGCGGATGCCGGACCAAGACCGCGCCGGAGGACGGACAAACG
>JBJMHU010000004.1:0-4824 GCA_045807225.1 Ornithinibacter sp.
GTCTTCCCGCGGAAGCCGGCCGAGCGGCATACGGCCTCGCTGGTGCGATCGGTGAGACCATCGGTCAGTTCTCGACATCACTCATCCTCAGGAGGGTCGGACGTGACCGGCTACCCCGAGCCGCCAGTCGCCGGCACCGAGGCGGAGACCCTCATCGGGTCCCTCGAGCGGCAGCGGGCGACCTTCGCCTACAAGTGCGCCGACCTCACCGACGAACAGCTGCGCGTGACGTTCGGTGCCTCGGCGGTGACGCTCGGTGGTCTGCTCAAGCACCTGGCGTACATGGAGGACCTCAACTTCTCATGGGACCTGGCCGGTCACGACCTGCCGGAGCCGTGGGCCGCGATGCCCTCGGAGGGCCGCGGTGAGGCGGTGTGGCGCTCAGCGGCCGAGGACGACGCCGCGACGCTCTACCGTGTGTGGGCCGACGCCGTGGCCCGCTCGCGGGTGGTCCTGCGCGAGGTGCTGACCGACCGCGACCCGGGCGCGACCTACCACTCGGGCGGCGAGACGAGCACCGTGCGCCGCCTGCTGGTCGACCTCATCGAGGAGTACGGCCGGCACACCGGCCACGCAGACCTGATCCGCGAGGCGGTCGACGGCCGGGTCGGTGAGGACCCTCCCGGGCGGCCGCACCCGTACTCCCTGGCGTGATGCCGCGGAACAGCACCGTGTTTGCCGGTCACACCGGGCGGGTACTGCTCTCGTCGGAGTGTGCGGGTGCCCCTCACCCGCGCCGGTGAGGAGACGACCATGGACACCAGCACGATCATCTGGATCATCGTGGCGCTGGTGGTGGTGGCAGCCGTCATCGCGTTCGTCGTGTCCCGGTCCGGTGCACGCCGGGCGCAGGCCCAGCGCGAGCAGGCCGCCGACATCCGCGAGAAGGCCGTCGAGCACGACCGCCGGCTGCGCGAGAACGAGGCCAGTGCGACCGAGGCCGACGCCAGGGCGCAGATGGCCCGGGCCGAGGCGCAGAAGCGTGAGCTCGAGGCCGAGCGGCTCGCCGCCGAGGCAGAGAGCCGTTCGGAGAGCGCGGATGCCGTTCGCCGCGAGCGTGACGAGCAGCTGCGCCTCGCCGACCTGCGCGACCCGGACGTGCAGACCGACCGGGACGGCAACCGCCTCGACCGTGGCGCCGACACGTTCCAGAACCGCGACACGCACGCCGACAGGTCCGGTGACCGTGTCGACGAGCGAACGCAGGGCTACGACCAGCGCCGCGACACGACCGCCGACGGTGCCGGTGACACGGTCGACGAGCGCGATCAGTCCTACGACCAGCGACGAACGGACGCCCCCTGAGCCTGCTGGTCGAAGCAGCGGCGCGACGAGCAGCGGCGCGACGGTGGGACTCGATCGTCCGCGCCAGCCTCGGTGCGGGCGCGGGCCCTCAGCGGCGGAGGGCGACCGCCACGCGTCCGTTGCGCAGTGAGGCGTCCGCGTGGTGCGGCAGGTCGAGACCGCTCGCCAGGGTGAGCAGGTCGTCATCCCTGGTCGTCTCGAAGCCGTTGCGCCCCAACATCGCTCGCATCGTGTCGGGGGACCACGCGGAGCGCCACGGCTCGCCGGCCATCGGGTCGTGCTGTCGGGTGAGCCGCATGGCCACCCGCATCACCCGGCGCATCACCGAGGCGGACACCGACCGCGACTGGTAGTTCACGACGAGGATGCTGCCCGGTGCGGACAGCTCGGCAAGGTGGCGCACCGTCTCGGCAACGGCATCCGAGGTCAGGTAGGGCACGACGCCCTCCCACACCCAGGTCGTCTCCAGGGCGGGGTCGAAGCCGGTCGCCCGGAGTACCGGTGCGAGTGGGTCGTGCTCGAGATCGACGGCGACCGCCACGACCTGGCCGGCGGTGGGCTCGATGCCGCTGAGGCGTCGCTGCTTGTCGCGCTGGGATGCCGGGTGGTCGACCTCGAAGAGGGTGGCGCGCGCGAGCTCCGGCATGCGCCAGGCGCGGGCGTCGAGGCCCGCACCGACCACGACGACCTGTTGGGCGCCGTGGTCGCGCACCGCGTCGTCGATGGCGACGGTGCGCGGCACCATGAGCACCGAAGTGCGCCGCACGAGCTCATAGGCCATCCGGCCGGGTCCGCCCTGCGGCGGATGCTGGGAGCGGGCCTGCTCGACGACAGTGCGTTCGTCGGGGTCGAGCAGGTGCTCGGCGACCGGATCCGAGAACCGGCCGACGGCGAGGCGCCCGTGCGCCGCGGCCCGTCCCTGGCAGACGAGCACCGCGGTGCTGCTGGCAGCTCGGTCGGTCACCCGTCGATTGTGGCGGCACCGTTCGAGGTATCAGGGACCGGCGACACGCCTCCTGTCGATATGCACATGATCACCCCCGGCGTTGCCGCATCGATGACCCCCACGTCCGCCGAGCGCACCGACCGCACCGAGGCCACCCCGAGGGCTCGGCGCCGGCTGCGCATGCCGCACGTGCTGCTGCACGTGCCGCACCCGCACCTGCAGATGCCCCACCGGCACGCCTGACGAAACGGGCGGATCGACGGCCGTGGCCGTCGTCGCCGCCGCTCAGCTGAAGACGACCGTGCGGTCGCCGTTGAGCAGCACGCGCGACTCGCAGTGCCACCGGACCGCCCGCGCGAGGACGCGCGACTCGACCTCCTCGCCGGCGCGCACGAGGTCCTCGGGCGTCATCCGGTGGTCGACGCGCACGACGTCCTGCTCGATGATCGGGCCCTCGTCGAGGTCGGCCGTGACGTAGTGCGCGGTTGCGCCGACCCGCTTGACGCCGCGGGCGAACGCCTGGTGGTAGGGCTTGGCGCCCTTGAAGGACGGCAGGAACGAGTGGTGGATGTTGATGACCCGCCCGGACAGGTCGCGGGTGAGGTCGTCACTGAGCACCTGCATGTAGCGCGCGAGCACCACCAGGTCGACGTCGTGCTCCCCCACGATCCGGCGCAGCGCCTCTTCGGCCTGCGGCTTGGTCTCGGCCGTGACCGGCACGTGGTGGAACGGGATGCCGTAGCTGGCGACGAGTGGCTCGAGGTCGCGGTGGTTGGAGACCACGGCGGGGATGTCCATGTTGAGCGCCCCAGAGCGCCAACGGAACAGCAGGTCGTTGAGGCAGTGCCCGAAACGGCTGACCATGAGCACCGCACGGTAGGGGGTCGCCGCGTCGCGGATCGACCAGTCCATGCCGTATGCCGTGGCCACCGGCCCGAACAGCTCTCGCCACCACTGTGCCGAGGGCCCGCCGATGTCGACCGAGAAGCGGATCCGCATGAAGAACTGGGCGGTGCGCGGGTCCTGGAACTGCTGGCTCTCCTCGATGTTCGCGCCGTGCTCGAACAGCAGGGCCGTGACCGTCGCGACGATGCCGCGCTGGTCAGGGCAGGACAGGATCAGAACGTTCTCGGTCGGGACGTCGGTGGTGTCGGGCACGACGCAACGGTACGTGGGGAACGGCTCGGGTCGACAAACGGTGGGGTCCGGCGGACCGGACAGCGTGACCGTCGGTCACCGCCGGACACTCGCGAGGCCTGCGACTCAGAAGGGTGGTTGGTCGGGAAAGGTGTGCCGGCCGCGTCGCGGTCTTCGGCAGGGCCTGGTGGTGCGGTCGAGGAGGATGACGTCGGTGGACGCGGCGAGCTCGACGCTGTGTCGGGTGCCATGGTCGTCGCGCCAGGAGTGGGCCACCGGGTGCGGGTGGAGGCGTCTGCTGGTGGTTGGCGATGCCACGGCGGCGAGGTGTTCGAGGCGGAATTCGAGGTTGCTGTGGGGTCCGTCGGGCAGGTGGGTGAGGGTGATGCTGGTGCTGGCGGGCACCGGTGGGGGTGTGGCTGCGCCGCGCAGGATGGTGCAGGTCAGGGCGTCGGCGGGTGCGGTGTGGCGGGTGCGGCCGGTGGGGTCGGTCCAGGTGGCGGTGCCGTCGGTGGCCAGGGTGAGGGTCCAGCCGGGTCGTTGTTTGACGCGGTGGTGGCGTCGGCACAGGCAGATCAGGTTGGTGTCGGCGGTCGGGCCGTTGGGCCAGGGCCTGACGTGGTCGAGGTCGCAGAACACCGCCGCGACGGTGCAGCCGGGGAAGCGGCAGCGGCGGTCGCGGGCCTTGACGCGTTGAGCCATCCGGGTCGAGGGCCGGTACGCCCCCGCCGCGGCGCTGGCGGCGGTCCTTTGCGGCGTCGGTGCCCCGTGACCGGCTGCCACCTCGGCGGCCCTTGAAGGGGCGGCCGGCCTGGTCGGGTCGCGGTGCCTGGTGGGGTCTCGGCCCTGGTCGGTGGCTGCGTGCTCCTCAGTAGGGGTGGGCACCGTGCTGGTGCGCACCGGATCGGTCAGGGCGCCGGGATCGACCAGGGCACCGGTGTCGGGGTGGCACGGCGCCACCTGCACCGCCCGGGACCGAGAACCCGCACCCGGCATCGACGCCATCACGCACGTCATCTCGGGCGCGGACGGCAGCTCCGCCGGGCACGGCAGCTCGGCCGGGCACGGCAGCTCGGACGTGGACGGCGGCTCGGCCGGGCACGGCAGCTCGGGCGTTGACGGCAGCTCGGGCGCGGACGGCACCGTGGACGTGGACGTCGGCTCGGCCGGGCGCGGCAGCTCGGGCGCGGACGGCAGCTCGGACGTCGACGGCAGCTCGGGCGTGGAGGGCAACTCGGACGTGGACGTCGGCTCGACCGTGGACGTCGGCTCGGACGTGGACGGGAGCTCACTGACCGGCTCGGGCGTGCACGGCAGCTCCGAAGGGGACCTGGTCGTGGACCTGACCGGTGACCGCCTGGTTGGGGTGGCCATGGCGCTGACCCAGGCGCGGGAGACGAAGACCGGCTGGGCCCCGGCCGGGCCGGTGACCTCGA
>JBJMHU010000005.1:0-16923 GCA_045807225.1 Ornithinibacter sp.
GCTCCCCCGGTTGGACTCGAACCAACAACCTGCCGATTAACAGTCGGCTGCTCTGCCAATTGAGCTACAGGGGAAAGCCTGCCGCGGGATCGCCGCAGCAGCGCCCGGCAACGATAGCAAAGGCAGGACCCATGTCCGAAAACGGGCGAGCAGGTGCGCCCGGTCAGGTCAGGCCCACCTGCTCGCGAACCCGCGCCAGGCCGGCCTGCACCTGCTCGGACACCCCCGGGTCGGTGCTGCGCACCCCGGGGCCGAGCAGCACCTGGCTGAGCAGCGCGCGCGTGGTGAGGTCCTCGCGCACGACCACGCGGGCGGTTCGCCGGTTGCCCAGGTCGATGGCCTCGGAGAGCACCACCGAGGCCTGGACCCGCTCGCGCAGCGTCTCGGGCAGCGACTGCGGGTCGGCCAGCACGAACCGCGCGGGGCGCTCGCCGTCGACCCAGGTGACGCGCAGCGAGCCGTCCTCGCCGCTCCACAGGCCGGCATCCACGAGGTGCCACGGCCGGGACAGCCTCACGGTGGGGCCGTCGGGGCCTGGCGCCACGGCATACAGGCGGTGCCGGCCGGCGACGACGGTGACGCCGCTGCCGTCCTCGACGGCCCACGCCAGCAGCTTCTCGTGCTCCTCGGGGTCGATGGCGGCGGCGACGTCGTCGGGAACGGGCGGGCGGCGCAGGCCCGACCACTCGAGCTTCACGACGAGAGCCGTTCGCGGAGGGCGACGCGCTCGAGCTCGAGGCGGTGCAGGGCCATGGTGCGCTCCCGGAGGTCGGTGGGGTCGGAGTCGGGGTCGTTCTGCACCCGGCGCACGGAGGCCATCGCGTCGGCGATCAGCCGGCCGAGCTGGGCGTCGCGCACCCCGGCGACGAGCGAGTCGAGGTAGCGCTGCGGCGGCAGCCCCGACGAGGAGTCGAAGCGGGTGGGCAGCGGGGCGACGGACAGCTCGGAGACGAGGCCGCGCACGGCGAGGGGGGCCGCCTCCCCCACCGCGGCCACCCAGGCCGCGGTCGAGGCCTTGCGTGCGGTCGGGGCGGCGATGCGGATGCCGTCGAGCACAGCCCGGTGCGCCGGCGCGACGAACGCCTCGGGCCGCAGGGAGTCGACGGCCTCGTCGGGAAACTGCTGGGGGTACTGGATGAGCGCCTGGAGCAGCTGGCGCTCGGTGAAGACCACGGGGTCACGAAGGTCGGGCACCGGCAGCGGGGTCGCCTCACCGGGAGCCGGCTCGGGCACGTCGTCGGTGCCGGCCGGCCGGTGCGAGGTGTCGACGGGGTCGTCGTGGCGCACCCGTCCGGCCTTCCTGACCTGGGCGGCCATCTGCTCGACCTCGATGCCGAGCCACCCCGACACGGTGCGGGTGTACTCGGGGCGCAGGCTGGTGTCGCGGATCGAGCCGATGATCGGGGCCACCGCCTTCATCGCCTGCACCCGGCCCTCAGCGGTGTCGAGGTCGAAGCGGCGGATGGTGGTGCGCACGGCGAACTCGAACATCGGGACGGCGTCGTCGACGAGGGCACGGACCGCGGCATCCCCCTTGGCGATGCGCAGCTCGCAGGGGTCCATGCCGTCAGGGGCGACCGCCACGAACGACTGCGCGGCCCAGCGCTGGTCCTCACCGAAGGCCTTCATGGCGGCCTTCTGGCCCGCGGCGTCGCCGTCGAAGGTGAAGATGACGCGGGCCTGGGGGCCGTCGGTCTCGTCGCGCATGATCCGGCGCAGGATCTTGATGTGGTCGACTCCGAACGCCGTGCCGCAGGTGGCCACCGCACCCTCGACGCCACTGAGGTGGGCGGCCATGACGTCGGTGTAGCCCTCGACCACGATGGCACGGCGCTCGGTGGAGATCGCCTTCTTGGCGGCATCGAGTCCGTAGAGCACCTGCGACTTCTTGTAGATCGGGGTCTCGGAGGTGTTGAGGTACTTCGCGGCGATGCGGTCGTCGTCGAACAGGCGCCGCGCGCCGAAGCCGACGGTGTCGCCGGTGGTGTCTCGGATCGGCCAGACCAGGCGCCCCCGGAAGCGGTCGTAGAGCCCGCGGCTACCGCGCCCGGACAGCCCGCCGGTCACCATCTCGTCCTCGGTGAAGCCGCGCTCGCGCAGGTGCCGGCTCAGCGCCTCGCCGCCCTGGGGGGCGAAGCCGATGCCGAACCGCTCGGCGGCCACCCCGTCGAAGCCCCGCTCGCGCAGGAAGTCGCGGCCGACGCGGGCGTCGGGCCTGCCGGTGTCGAGCAGTATCTCGGCGTAGAACTCCTGCGCCACCCGGTGCGCCTCGATGAGCCGCGAGCGCTTGCCCAGGCTCATGCCGCCCTCGCGGGGACCACCGCCCTCCTCGTAGCGCAGCTCGAGGCCGAGCTTGGCCGCGAGGCGCTCGATGGACTCGGTGAAGGTGAGGTGCTCGACCTTCTGCACGAACGAGATGACGTCGCCACCCTCGCCGCACCCGAAGCAGTGGTAGCTGCCGACGGTCGGGCGCACCGTGAAGCTGGGGGTCTTCTCGTCGTGGAAGGGGCACAGACCCTTGAGCGAGCCCACGCCGGCCGGGCGCAGGGTGACGTGGTCGCGCACGACGTCCTCGATGGACGTGCGCTCCTTGACCGTCGCGATGTCCTCGGCCCGGATCCGACCCGCCACTGACCCTCCTCGTTCGCCGCGAGTCTAGGCGCAGGCGGTGACGGGTCGGACCGGACGGCTCGGTCCCAGGCGTCGAAGGTCTCGTACGTCGTCGAGCCGGCCTCACCCGGGCGCCGAGCGGCACCAGCGCCGGTGCAGGTGGAGCGCGCGCACGTCGGTGAGCGAGGCCACCTGGTCGACCAGCGCCCGCAGCGCGGCGGCATCGGAGTCGGCGGCGTCCCAGTCGTGGCGCAGGTCGGGGTCGAGCAGGTCGGGGTCGGCCTCGAGGGCCGCGACGAGCTCGGCCACCACCTCGCGCTGGCGCACGTGCAGCGCCACCCGCTCGGCGGCGTGCATGACGTAGTGGGCCGCCACCGCCTTGAGCACGGCGCACTCGGCGCGGGCCTCGCGCGGCACGACGAGCCTTCCGCCGTGCCGGGTGAGCGGCCCGGGGCCGTGCTCGGCGCGGGTGGCCTGCTCGACCGCGACGACGAAGCGGCCGATGAGGCGCGAGGTCATGTCCTTCAGCGCCGCCAGGGCCGGGCGCGAGCCGTCGTAGGTGTCGGGCACGGCGCCGGTGGCGAGCAGTCGCTCCAGCGCCTCGGCCAGCTCGCCGGAGGCCAGCCCGGGCTCGTACACCTCACCGGCCACGGCGAGCACCGCCTCGACGTCGGTGCGCTCCCGCAACAGGCGCGGGTCGAGCCAGCCGGACGCGACGGCATCCTCGACGTCGTGCACCGAGTAGGCCACGTCGTCGGACCAGTCCATGACCTCGGCCTCGACCGAGCGGTGGCCCTCGGGCGCGCCGGCGCGGAACCAGTCGAACACCTCGAGGTCGTCGTCGTAGACGCCGAACTTGATCGTGGGGTGCGGGGCGCGGCCACGGCGCCAGGGGTACTTCGTGGCGGCATCCAGGCTGGCGCGGGTGAGGTTCAGCCCGGCGGGTCGGCCGTCGGGGTGGGCCCGCTTGGCCTCCAGGCGGGTCAGGATGCGCAGCGTCTGCGCGTTGCCCTCGAACCCGCCGATGCCGGCGGCGACCGCGTCGAGCGCCGTCTCGCCGTTGTGCCCGAACGGGGGGTGGCCGAGGTCGTGGGCGAGGCAGGCGGTGTCGACGACGTCGGCGCTGCACCCGAGCGCCGCACCGAACTCGCGGCCGATCTGGGCGACCTCGAGGGAGTGCGTGAGTCGGTTGCGCACGAAGTCGTCGCTGGCGGGCTGCACGACCTGGGTCTTGGCGGAGAGGCGGCGCAGGCTGGCCGAGTGCACCAGGCGGGCGCGGTCGCGGGCGAAGTCGTCGCGGTCGGCCCGCTTGTGGGCGGGGTCCTCGGCGACCCAGCGCTCGCGGTCGGCCTCGGTGTAGGTCACGCGCTCACCCTAGGCGGGCCGCCTCCGCCGCTGCTGCCGCCCGCTGGACCCACTTCGGCTCGATGCCGTAGCGCTGGCTGGGGATCATCCGCCCGTGGGCGCAGTCGTCGACGAGCTGGGCCATCCGGGAGTCGCGGGTCTTCTCCTGCTTGGCGGTGACCACCCAGTTGGTGGCGAGCTTGCGGTAGGTGGGGGTGGCGACCTCCCAGAAGGCGGTGGCGGCCGGGTCGGCGGCGAGCTGGGCGGCGTAGTGCTCGGGCAGCTCGCGCTGGCGGTTCTCGTAGGCGTAGACGCCGGAGCGGTCCTCCCGGCGGCGCTCGAACGCGGCGAGCCCGCTGGGCTGCATGCGGCCCTGCGCGGTGAGCTCGGCGACGGCGTTGATGTTGATGGTCGACCAGTTGCTGGTGGGCTTGCGCGGCGTCCAGCGCTGGCGCCGGGTGTGCTCGTCGATGCCTTGCGCCATGCTGTCGATCCAGCCCCAGCAGAGCGCCTCGCGCACCGCCGCCTCCCAGGTGAGACCCGCCTCGGGGTGGCCCTTCCTGTAGAAGCCCATCCACAGCTCGGTCTCCGTGTCGTGGTGCGCTGCCAGCCAGCGGCCGAACTCGGCGGCGTCCCTGAAGAAGATCGCGGGCCGCTCGGGCGTGCCTCCGGGGGTGCCGATCTGCCGTGCCATGCGCCCACGGTAGCGGCGCGCACCGACACCCGGCAGGCATGGTCAGCCACCCGGTCGCACACCGGGTGGAGGACGCCGGGGTCCCCTGTTCGATGGACCCGCCGCGCGGGTTCCGTTCCTAGACTTCCGGACATGGACCGCAGACACCTCAGCTTCATCGCGCTGGCGATCACCATGCTCTACGGAGCGAGCTTCGCCGTCTTCGACGAGACCCCGAAGGGCTACGCGGCGGTCGGCGGGGTCGTCGTGGCGCTGGCCTGGATCGCAGTGGGGGTCTTCGGCAAGGACACTCACGTGGGCGACGGGGTGCCGGCGCAGCCGCAGGACGACTGACGGGGCCGGGTCGTCCGGCGCGGCGGGCCCTAGGCGCTCGGGACGAGCCGCAGGGCCGGCTGGTGCAGCTCGTGGACGTTGAGTGACGGGATGCCGTCGCTGAACCGGACCGAGCCGATGATGACGTAGCGCTCACCCACCTGGAGCTCTCGGACGGCACGCAGGGCCTGCCACTGGCTGGGGAACACCGCGGCGCGCAGGCGGTGTGCACGCCAGGCGAGGTCGAGCAAGGCCCAGGACTGGCCCTGCTGGGTGTGCCGGAGGTCGACGGCGAGCAGCCGGCAGTGCAGCCGCTTGGGTGCGGAGCCGCCCGGGGCGAACTTCAGGTCGTCGGGGCGAAGGCGGGCGACGGGGGCGGTGGAGACGGTCGGTGCGGCCATGCCCCAAGTTCTAGCCCCGGCCACCGACAGCCGGGCTGCGTCGCGCCGCGCGCAACGGTCCGAGCGATGGGTGCCATGCCCCGCATGAGAGCCGGCGGTGTCGCGCCCTGCCGTCGAGTGTGCACGCTCTGGCCGGTGCTGGTCAGCCGCCGGAGACGCTCAGCTCGGCCTCGGCGACCTGGGCGCGCTGCGCCGCGTCGAGCTCGCGCGAGCGAAGCCAGTTCTCGGGCAGGGCCACCACCCGCGGCGACCCGGCGCGGCCGCGCTGCCCCTCCGCTGCCTCACCCGGCCACGGCGCGGACAGGTCCATGGTGCCGACCAGGTCGTCGAGCGCCTGCAGGCTGTCGATCAGGGCCAGCCGGTGGCGCACGGTCGAGCCGGCCGGGAATCCCTTGAGGTACCAGGCGATGTGCTTGCGGATGTCGCGGCAGGCTCGGCCCTCGTCGCCGTCGTAGAAGTCGACGAGGTATGCCGTGTGCCGGCGCAGCGTGGCCGTCACCTCGCGAAGCCCCGGCTGCACGCGGGCCGACGACCCGGCGAAGGCCGCGGCGAGGTCGGTGAACAGCCACGGCCGCCCCAGGCACCCGCGCCCGACGACCACCCCGTCGCACCCGGTCTGCCGCACCATCTCCAGGGCGTCCTCGGCCGACCAGATGTCGCCGTTGCCGAGCACCGGGATCGACGTGACGGCCTCCTTGAGCCGGGCGATCGCCGACCAGTCGGCGTGACCCGAGTACGCCTGCGCCGCGGTGCGCCCGTGCAGGGCGACCGCCGCCACGCCCTCGCCCTCGGCGATGCGCCCGGCATCCAGGTAGGTCACGTGCTCGGCGTCGATGCCCACCCGCATCTTCACGGTGACCGGCACGGCATACGGCGACGCCTCGCGCACCACGGCCGCCACGATGCCGCGGAACAGGTCGGTCTTCCACGGCAGCGCCGCTCCCCCGCCCTTGCGGGTGACCTTGGGCACCGGGCAGCCGAAGTTGAGGTCGATGTGGTCGGCGCGGTCCTCGGTGACCAGGATGCGGGCGGCCTGGCCGGCCGTGACCGGGTCGACGGAGTACAGCTGCACCGAGCGCGGGTTCTCGCCGGGGTCGTGCGAGATGAGCCGCATCGTCTCGGGCGTGCGCTCGACCAGCGCCCGGGTGGTGACCATCTCGGAGACGTACAGGCTGGTGGCCCCGGACGCACCGCCGGCCTCGAGCCCGGCGGTGCCGTACTCGCGACACAGCCGCCGGAAGGCCCGGTTCGTGATGCCGGCCATCGGGGCCAGCACCACGGGCGACTCGACGACGTGCCGCCCGATGTGCAGCGGCGGCAGCACCGGGCGGGAAGCCGGGCGGGGGGCGGGGGCGATGGCGGTGGGGGCGGACATGGTGCCCCATTCTCCCCCGACTACGCTGGTGCCGTGGCATCGCAGCCGTCCGCAGGCCCCTGGGGCATCGACGGTGTGCGCGCCACCTGGGTGGGCCACTCCACCGTGCTGCTCGAGCTCGGCGGCCTGCGCGTGCTCACCGACCCGCTCCTGCGCCGGCGTCTCGGCCCGCTGCGCCGCCGCCGCGACCTGCCGGTGCAGCACCACGTCGACGAGGTCGACGTGGTGCTGCTCAGCCACCTCCACCACGACCACGCGGACCTGCCCTCGCTGCGTCGCCTGGGGCACGTGCCGGTCGTCACCGACCCCGCCAACCTCCCGTGGCTCGACAAGCACAAGCTCGAGCCCGCCGAGGCCTTCACCGACGGCTGGCACCCGGTCGGCCCCGGCGTCGAGGTGATGCTGGTGCGGGCCGACCACGAGGCCCGCCCGATGCCGCACCGCCCCAACGGCACCACCGGCATGCTGCTGCGCGGGGGCGGTGTCGTGGTCTGGTTCGCCGGCGACACCTCCTTGCATCCCGACATGGCCCGGCTGCCCGAGCTGGCCGGCGCCACGGTCGACCTCGCCCTGCTGCCCGTGGGCGGCTGGGGCCCGCGCCTGTCACCGGGCCACATGGGTCCGGCCGAGGCCGCGGACGCCACCGCGCGCTCCGGCGCCCGGCACGTCATCCCCATCCACTACGGCACCCTGCACCCGTCGGGCTGGCCGTCCTCGCGGCTGGACTGGACGACCGACCCCGGTCACCGGTTCGTCGAGGTGCTGCCCGAGTGGAGCGGTGCCACCGCCCACGTGCCGCCGGTCGGCGGCGCGGTCATGATCGCGCCGGAGCACGCGCCGCGCTGAGCAGCTCCCACAAGGCCGCCGCCGTCTCGTTCGGGTGGGTGAGCGGGAAGACGTGCAGGCCGCGCGGCACCGTGACGACACGGACCCAGCGGGCCGAGCGGGCGGCTCGCGCGAAGCGCCGGGCATCGACCCGCAGCTGGTCGAGCTGCCCGTTGACGAGCAGCACCGGTGCGGTGACCTCGCCGAGCATCTCCGGCCGGCACCGGCCCATGACCCCCGCCCACGCCGCCGGGATGCCGTCGAAGCCGTAGCCCGCCTCCTTGATCACCGCCGCGAGCTCGGCGGGCAGCAGGGCGTCGAACTCACGGTCCATGGCGCGCGACATCCGGTCCACCCCCAGCCGGCCCTCGACCCGGGCGATCGCCCGGTACAGCGCCGCCCCCGGGCCGGCCGGCACCGCCGACGCCCCCAGCAGCGCGAGCCCGCCCAGCCGGTGCGGGTGCTCCGAGGCCCAGGCCATCGCGAGGTAGCCGCCCAGGCTGTGCCCGGCCAGCACCACCGGCACCCCGGCATCCCCGCCCTCCACCGCCTCGGTGACCACCGCGAGCGCGCCCTCCCAGGTGAACGGCTCACCGCGCCGTGTGCCGTGCGCCGGCAGGTCGGGCAGCACCAGGTCGACGTCGGGCCCGAGCAGCGCTGAATACCGCGACCACTGCGCTCCGCTCAGCTGGGAGCCGTGGACGAGGACGAGTCGCACGGGTGCTGCCACGCCCGACATCCTCCCGCAGGGCACCGCGGCCCCGGTGGTTGGATGGGCCGATGAGCGCCCTGGTCACCCCCGACGAGCTCGCCACCCTCCTCTCGCGCCGCGAGGTGCGGGTGCTCGACGTGCAGTACAACCTGCGCGGCACCCCGGGCCCCGAGCTGTATGCCGTGGCGCACCTGCCCGGGGCGCCGCACCTCGACCTCGACGCGGCGCTCGCGGGGGCGCCCGGCGTGCGGGGACGGCATCCGCTGCCCGACCCGGCCGTGCTGCAGGAGGCGTTGCGCGCGTGCGGCGTCGGTGACGACGACGAGGTGGTGGTCTACGACCAGGCCACCTCGCTCGCGGCGGGGCGGGCCTGGTGGGTGCTGCGGTGGGCCGGGCACCCGCGGGTGCGGGTGCTCGACGGCGGGATGGCCGCCTGGCGGCACGCCGGGATGCCGGTCACGGACGAGGTGCCCACGCCGCCTCCCGGCGACCTCACCGTGCGCCCCGGCTCGGTGCCGGTGCTCGACGCCGGTGGGGCGGTGGACATGGCGCGGCACGGGGTGCTGCTCGACGCGCGGGCGCCGGAACGGTTCCGCGGCGAGCTCGAGCCGATCGACCGGGTGGCCGGACACGTGCCGGGCTCGGTGAACCTGCCGATGACCGAACTGCTCGCCCCCGACGGCCGCTTCCTGCCCCCCGAGGAGGTGCGGCGCCGGGCCGCGGCGGCCGGGGTGCACCGCGACACCCCGGTCGGCACGTCGTGCGGCTCGGGTGTCACGGCCGCGCAGCTGGCCCTGGCCCTGCACACCGCCGGCATCGACGCCATCCCCTACGTCGGCTCGTGGAGCGAGTGGATCGAAGACCCCAGGCGGCCCGTCGCGACCGGGGATCACAGCGTGTAGGTGCCCGAGAACTCCCCCGGTGCGGCCGCAGCCCGGTCGACGTCGGCCACCTGGTAGAGCAGCCCCTCGTTGATGTCCCAGGCCAGCACGCGCCGCACCATGCCTTGGAAACCCGCTCTCTCCGAACGGGACTCGAACAGCACGACATCCTGCGGGCCCCAGCCCAGCGCCCGGTAGGACGCCTTGGGCACCAGCGGGCCCGTGGTCGCCGCGAGGACCCGCGGCATCGGCGGCAGGTCGGAGTGCACGGCGACCAGCCCCTGCACCCGGTCGAGCGCGCGCTGGTAGGCACCGGGCAGGAACGCACCCCCGGCCACCCAACCCTCGGTGTTGGACACCGTTGCGGTGTTCGGCACGAGGGGCGGCCCGAGCAGGGGCTTCGCGCCGGTGAGCAGCCCGGTCCCGGAGAAGGTGCGCAGCCGAGCCCCTCCGTCGCCCTGGGCGAGGTCGGCCCAGTCGGGGTTGACCGGACGGTCGGCCCGGGTGACCGAGCCGGTCTCGGGCACGACGAGCCATCCGTCGTCGCGCCCTCGCGCGACCAGCGTGCTGCGGTCGCGCGCCCAGCCCGCCAGCGTGAGGGTGGGGTCGGGGACCTCGACACTGGTCGCCGAGCCGTTCCTGGCGTCGATCACCACCAGCCGCCCCGGCTGCGGGATGACGACCCGGTGCCGGTCGTCGGAGACCGACCGGGGGCCGAGCAGCGACTGCACCCCCTCCCAGAGGCTGATCCGAACCGCTGGAAGCTCGACCTGGAACGGCGCGTCGGGGGCGAAGAACACGGGGTGGTAGCCACCCCCGGCGCTGACGACGAGGTACACGGCGCGCAGCCGCCCCTCGACGCCGCCCCCGGGCCCGAGCTCGGCCCGGATCGCCGGGTCGGCCGGCCCGAGGTGGCGGGGAATCCGCAGCCGGACCGCCTGCGGGTAGCGCGGCAGCAGCGCCTCGTCGGGCGGGGCGGGGGCGAGGAACACGGTGACGCCGTCGACCCGCGCGGTCGGCATCCGACCGTTGGCGGCCACCGTCGCGGTGGTCGTCGGTGCGGGGGCGGGAGACGAGCCCGGTTCGCGCAGGACGAAGCCCACCACACCGGCGGCCGCGAGCCCGCCGACGGCCAACGCGCTGCGGCGCACGACGGCCCGGTTGCGACGGTGCGCCTCGTCCCACGCCGGTGCGGCGAGGTCGAGGTCGGGCACGTCGTCGCTGGCCAGCTCGAGCAGCTCGCGCAGGTCGGCCGTCATCGCAGGCCACCGGTGCCGATGTCGGCCCGCGGCAGGGCGTCGCGCAGCCGGCCCAGCGCCTCGACGCCCTCCGCGTGGGCGTCGGCGACGCTGCAGCCGAGCACCTGGGCGACGTCGCCCTCGCCGCGCTCCTCGAACCAGCGCAGCACGACGACGGCCCGCTGTCGGGGGGTGAGGGCGTCGAGGGCGCGCAGCACCTCGCGCCGTCGCTCGACCAGGTCGGCGTCCCACGGCTGGTCGGGCTCGTCCCAGGCCGGGCCGGCCGGCAGCGTCTCGGGTGGGCGACCGCGCCACGAGGCGACCGCGTCGCGGTAGACGAGGCGGCGCACGAAGAGGTCCGGCTGCTCCTCACGCACCCGGGCCCACTGGCGGCCCAGCCGCACCAGGGCGGTACGCACCACCTGCTCGGCGATCCGGAGGTCGCCGGTCACGAGGTAGGCCGCCCGCAGGAGGGTGTGCTGGCGGGCCTGGGCGTAGTCGACGAACTCGTCGTCGGGCCAGGGTGCCTGCGGCTCGCCCGCGTCATCCATGCCGGCTCACCTCCTCGTGCCCGCCGACGTCACCCCCACTGTCTCAAGGCCGTCGGGCGAACCGGAAGGAGGTGACGGTCACGATCCGGGTGCCCCGAGGTCGACCGCATCGCCGTGTTCTGTTTGGATCAGGCCATGACGGGGGCCGACAGCACCTTCCACGTCGACCTCCGGGGGGTCGTCGACCTGCTGTCGCACCATCTCTACTCCAGCCCCCGGGTCTACCTGCGCGAGCTGCTGCAGAACGCCGTCGACGCCATCACCGCGCGCCTGGAGGACGAGCCCGACGCGCCTCGCCGGGTGCGGGTGGTGCCCGCCGACGTCTCGCCCGACGGGTGCCTGCACGTCGAGGACACCGGGATCGGCCTCGACGAGGCCGGCATCCGCGGGGTGCTGGCGACGATCGGCGCGTCGACCAAGCGCGACGCGCTCGGGCTCGCCCGCGAGAGCTTCCTGGGCCAGTTCGGCATCGGGCTGCTGTCCTGCTTCCTGGTCACGGACGAGATCCGGGTCACCACCCGGCGGGCCGGCAGCGACCAGACCTGGTTGTGGGTCGGCCGTGACGACGGCACGTATGCCGTGTCGCCGGCGCCCGAGGGGCGCACCGAGCCGGGCACCGACGTCGCCATCCGGCCGCGGGGCAGCGCCGCGGACCTGCTGTCGGCCCCGGTCGTGGAGCGCCTGGCCGCGTCGTTCGCCGCCTACCTGCGGCTCGACCTGGCCGTCGAGACCCCCGCAGGTCCGGTGTCCGTCGCCGGGCGGGACTTCCCGTGGGAGGAGAGCGAGGCGGTGACCCGGCGGGCCGCCGCGAGCCAGTGGTGCGAGGGGGTGCTCGGCTTCACCCCGCTCGACGTCGTCGACCTCTCCGACCCCGCAGCAGGGGTACGCGGCCAGGCCTTCGTGCTGCCCCACTCCTCCGCCGCGCGCGGCACCCACCGGCTCTACGCGAAGCGGATGCTCGTCGGCGACGCGGTGGCCGACGTGCTGCCCGACTGGGCCTTCTTCGTGCGGGCGGTGCTCGACGCCGACGGCCTCGGGCTCACGGCATCGCGCGAGTCGCTGCACGACGACGAGGCGCTGCACGAGACGCGCAGCCGCCTGGGGGAGCAGCTCAAGCGCTGGCTGCTGCGGATCGCGCGCACCGACCGGGCCCGTGCCGAGGACTTCTTCCGGGTGCACCACCTGGCCGCCAAGGCCGCGGCCACGACCGACGACGACATGCTCGACGTGGTGGCGGAGCTGCTGCCGTTCGAGACCACGCTCGGCACGATGACACTCGCCGAGTTCTCCGCCGTCGACCGGGTGCTGGCCTACGTCGACCGGGTGGAGGACTACCAGCAGGTCGCCGCGATCGCCCGGGCCGAGGACATCGCGGTGCTCAACGCCGGCTACGCCTACGACCGCCTCCTCCTCGACCGGTGGGTGCGCCGCACGCCCGGGCTCGAGTCGCGCCGACTGGAGCCCGAGCACCTCGCCGACCGGTTCAGCGCGCCCACCCCGCAGGAGGAGGCCGGCTTCGCGCCGCTGCTCGACGTCGCCCGGTCGGTGCTGGGCCGGGCGCGTGCCGTGCCGGTCGTGCGCTCGTTCCGGCCCGACTCGCTGCAGGCCGTGCTGCTCGTCGGCCGCGACGCCGACCGCGAGCGCGACCGCCTCGAGGTGGCCGAGGCCGCCCACGGGCCGTGGGCCGACGCCCTCGACACCCTCGCGACGCCGGATGCCGTGCCGCGCTTCGTGCTCAACGCCGACAACGCCGCGGTGCGGCGGCTCGCCGAGGCCGGTGACGCCGCCCTGCAGGGGGTGGCCGTCGAGGCGCTGTACGGCCACGCCCTGCTCGCGGGACGGCATCCGCTCACCCCGTTCGACAGCGCGCTGGTGGCCCGCGCGCTGCCGGCGCTCATCGACCGGGCCATCGAGGGAGGCAGGGCATGAAGCAGTGGGACCAGGTGTCGGAGGAGTTCGCGCAGGTGTCGATCGCGGCCGACGAGGCCCCGTTGGGTGCCGAGCGGGTGCGGGCCCACGAGGAGGCCCTGCGACTGGCTCAGTCGCACGCGTCGTTCGCCGAGGAGTTCGTCGCGCGCGCCGACCTGACCCAGGCCCTGTACTGGACGCCCAAGGACCCGAGCACGCTGGTGCACTTCGCCTGGCTGCGCGCCGCGCTCGACCCGGCACGTGAGCTGGAGCAGGACGACCGTGACATCGTGCTCTGGCGCCTGAAGTGGGCGGTCGACCTCATCGAGGACCTGCCGCAGGTGGGTCTCGACGCCCTGGTGGCGGCCATCGACGACGTCGAGGAGGTCTTCCGTGGTGACGGCTACCACCTGCGCCCGGTGCACGCGGCCCGGGCTCGGCTCGCCCGGTCTCTCGGCGACCCCGTGACCGTCGAGGCCGAGCTGGCGGCCTGGCTGGCCGAGCCGCGGGACAGCCGCAGCGACTGCCAGGCCTGCGAGCTGCGCGAGCAGGCCAGGCTCGTGCTCGAGCGCGACCCGGCCCGCGCGCTCGAGCTGGTGGCCCCGGTCGTGGCCGGTGACCTCACCTGCGGTGACGAGCCGCGGGCCTGCCTGTCGATCGACGCCCAGCTGCGCCTGGACCGTGGCGACATCGACGGTGCGGTGAGCTCGTTCCGCCGCGCCTGGCACCTGGCCCAGGACGACCCGGGCGCCTCCGACTCGGTCGCCGCGTGCCTGCGGGTGCTCGTGCGGCTCGGCAACACCGACCGGGCCGTCGACCACCTCCTGCCACGGCTGTCGTGGCTCGACGTGCTGAACACGCCGCGGCAGAGGATGTGGTTCGCCGCGACCGCCGCCTTCGTGCTGGAGCAGGCATCGGCCCGGGAGCTGGCGCCGTCGACCGTCGGCGACCGGCCGGTCGAGGAGGTGGCGGCCGAGCTGTCCCGCACGGCGAGCGACATCGCCGCAGCCTTCGACGCGCGCTACGCCTCCACCGTCACCTCCGCGACCCTGGCGGCCGCCCACGACCACACCAAGGTCGCCGACGAGCCGACCCTGCCGCCCACCAGGTTGCCCGCACCGGCCGCGGAGCTGGGTGACGCCACCTCGGTGCCGCCCACGACCGACGTGCTCGAGCGGGGCCGGGTGGTGCGCGAGGCGCTCGCGTCGGCCGGCGCCGACCTCGAGCCGGAGATGCGCGCCTGGCTTCGCGACCGCGACTCCCTGCTCCCCGTCGAGACGCCGCAGGAGTGGGCCGCCGTGTCGCTGCTCGACCGCACCGCGGCACAGGACGCGGGTGGCCCCGACCGGCATCGGCTCCTGCTCGAGTCGGCGCGAGAGGCGGCCCGCCGGGCCGATGAGCCGGCGGCCGCCATCAGGGCCGAGGGGGAGATCGCCCTGCTCGATGCCGTCGAGGCCACCGATCCGGATGCCGTGGGCGCCGCCCAGTCGCGGGCGGGCGAGTGCGCCCAGCGGCTCGAGGAGAGCGGCGCCGATGCCGACGCCGGCGCGCTGTGGCGCCGGTTCGCCTGGTTCGGCCGCGCTGACGACCCTGCCGCCCTGCTCGCCCGGGCCGGCGCCGCCTACGAACGGGCCGGGCTGGCGCAGCGCCGCCTGCTGACCGGCATCGAGGAGGCGATGGCGACCGCCCCGCACGATCCGGCCCGTGCCACGACCATGCTCGAGTCGCTGGAGCCGGAGGTCGCGGACAGCCCGTTGCTCGCGTCGATGGCCCTGGACGCCCGCGCCCGCGTCGCCCGCGGCATGGGGAACCTCGACGAGGCGGTGCACCTGCTGGAGCGCGCTCGGTCGGTGCCCGGGGCGCCCCGGCGGTCGCGGCTGGCCGAGCTCGCCGAGCTGTGCGACGTGCGCGTCGAGCAGGAGGCGTGGGCCGAGCTCGAGGGCCCCGCGGCCGACCTCCTGGCGGCCGCAACCCAGGACCGCGACCCGGTGGTGCTGGCCTTCGGGCAGCGGTTCCTCGGGCTGGCCTACGTCGAGACCGGCCGGCCGGCCGAGGCGGCAGAGCTGCTCGAAGCCGCCCTGCCGGTGCTGCGCCAGCACCAGCCGAGCCTGGTCGCGCCGGTCGGCTGGGCCCTGGGCAACGCCCTGCTCGGCATCGGCCAGTGGACCGGGGCGCGCACCGCCTTCGCCACGGCCAGCGCGGCCTTCGAGGCGGAGGACCGCATCCACGAGGCCGCCCACGCGCAGTGGCGGGCCGGCAACGCCGCCTGGGAGGCCGGGGACACCGTGGCGGCAGCCATCCACTACGAGGACGCCGCCGACAAGGCCCGGGCCTCGGGCACGGTGGGCCTCTACGCCGAGGCGCTGCGGTCCCGTGCTGGGCTGCGGGCCGACACCGAGGACCTGGCCGCCGGCCTCGTCGCACTCGACGCCGCCATCCCCGCTGCGGAGCAGCTGGCTGCCGAGATCGGTTCCGACGAGGACGAGTTCGACGGCGAGGTGCTCGAACCGCACGTGCTGCGCCAGGGCGCCCACCTGCTCGCACGGCACGGCGAGGTCGACGCCGCGGTCGAGCGCCTGGCACGGGCCGAGGCCCTGGTGGGCTCCGACTTCGAGCTGGTGCTGCGCGCCGAGGCCGGCATCATCCTCGCCGACGACGACCGGCTCGACGTGGCCGAGCCGCGGCTGCGGGCCAGCATCACCGAGCTGCACGCCGCCGGCCTGGTGCCGATGCGCATCGACGTGGCAGGAGCGCTCGCCCGGGCACTCGACCGGGCCGGGCGCGGCGACGAGGCGCAGGAGGTCTGGGAGCGGTTCGGCCCCGGCGAGTGATCTCGAGCAGGTCTCGACCCCTCGTTCCCTCCCAGCCGTTGCTCGGGCGGCGCGTGGTTACGCTGCCCGGATGACCCCGGAGGAGGTGGGCGAGTATGCGGAGTCGCTCCCGCAGGTCAAGCGCAAAGGGACCGGCTCCCACCCTGCTTGGTACGTCCATGACCGCTTGGTCGTGCGCCTGCAGGACCCGCGGACCGTGGTGATCCGAGTGCCCCTGGGCGAACGCGAGTCCTTGCTGGAGACCTACCCGGACGGCTTCGGCGTGCCGCCCCGCATGGAGGCACACCACAAGGTCGAGGCGTACCTCGACGACGCCCCGCCCGAGGCCGTTCGTGCGGCCATCGATCTGGCGTGGGACATGCAGCGTCGCTGAGAACCGCCGCGACTGGACCCTCCTGGCACGATCGCGGGTCGTGCCGCTGACCCGGGGCGGCTGCGGGAGGCTGCACGGTGGCGCACGGAGCCGTCAGTGACGCTCAGGCGCCGACGAGGCGCTGCGCCATCCACCCCTCCACCTGGTCGAGCGCCACCCGCTCCTGGGACATCGAGTCGCGCTCGCGGATGGTCACCGCCTGGTCGTCGAGGGTCTCGAAGTCGACGGTGATGCAGAAGGGTGTGCCGATCTCGTCCTGGCGGCGGTAGCGGCGACCGATGGCACCGGCGTCGTCGAACTCGACGTTCCAGTTGCGGCGCAGGAGGGCCGCGAGGTCACGCGCCTTCGGCGAGAGGTCGGCATTGCGGGACAGCGGCAGCACCGCAGCCTTGACCGGCGCGAGGCGGGGGTCGAGCCGCAGCACGACCCGCTTGTCGACTCCGCCCTTGGTGTTGGGTGCCTCGTCCTCGGTGTAGGCGTCGACCAGGAAGGTCATCAGGCTGCGCGACAGGCCGGCGGCGGGCTCGATGACGTAGGGCGTGTACTTCTCGCCACTGGCCTGGTCGAAGTAGACCAGGTCGGTGCCCGAGTGCTCGCTGTGGGTCGTGAGGTCGAAGTCGGTGCGGTTGGCGATGCCCTCGAGCTCGCCCCACTCGCTGCCGGTGAAGTTGAAGCGGTACTCGATGTCGACGGTGCGCTTCGAGTAGTGCGACAGCTTCTCGGCCGGGTGCTCGTAGTGCCGCAGGTTGTCGGCGTCGATGCCGAGGTCGGTGTACCACCGGGTGCGCTCGGCGATCCAGTACTCGTGCCACTGCTCGTCCTCGCCGGGCTTGACGAAGAACTCCATCTCCATCTGCTCGAACTCGCG
>JBJMHU010000006.1:0-3263 GCA_045807225.1 Ornithinibacter sp.
CCCGTGCTCGACTCCGCACAGGCCCTCGTCGACGAGCACGCCGCCCTCGAGCGCCAGATGGGTGACCCGGCCGTCGCGTCCGACCCCGACCGCAGCCGCGAGCTGGGCAAGCGGTATGCCGCGCTCGGCCCGACCGTCGCCGCGCACCACGCCTGGGTCAGCGCCCGCGACGACCTCGGCGCGGCCCGCGAGCTGGCGCTCGAGGACCCGTCGTTCGCGCAGGAGATCCCGGCGCTCGAGGCGACCCTGACCGCCGCCGAGGACCGGCTGCGACGGCTGCTCATCCCGCGCGACCCCGACGACGACCGCGACGTCATCCTCGAGGTCAAGGCGGGGGAGGGCGGCGAGGAGTCGGCGCTGTTCGCCGGCGACCTGCTGCGCATGTACCTGCGGCACGCCGAGCGCCGGGGGTGGCGCACCGAGGTGCTCGACGCCACCGAGAGCGACCTCGGTGGCTACAAGGACGTCCGCGTCGCGGTCAAGGCGCGAGGGAACCCGCAGCCCGGCGAGGCCCCCTGGGCCCGGCTGAAGTTCGAGGGTGGCGTGCACCGCGTGCAGCGCGTGCCGGTCACCGAGAGCCAGGGCCGCATCCACACCAGCGCCGCCGGCGTCTGGGTGATGCCCGAGGCCGAGGACGTCGAGGTGTCGATCGACCCCCACGACCTGCGCATCGACGTCTTCCGCTCCAGCGGCCCGGGCGGCCAGAGCGTCAACACCACCGACTCCGCCGTGCGCATCACCCACGTGCCCACCGGCGTGGTCGTGTCCTGCCAGAACGAGAAGAGCCAGCTGCAGAACCGCGAGGCCGCGATGCGTGTGCTGCGCGCTCGGCTGCACCAGCTGGCGATGGACGAGCGCCACGCCGCCGACGCCGACGCCCGGGCCAGCCAGGTGCGCACCGTCGACCGCTCCGAGCGCATCCGCACCTACAACTACCCCGAGAACCGGATCAGCGACCACCGCACCGGCTTCAAGGCCTACAACCTCGACACGGTGCTCGACGGCGACCTCGACCCGGTCATCCAGTCCTGCGTCGACGCCGACGAGGCCGCCCGCCTGGCCGCGATCGCCGACCGGTGAGCGACCTGCGCACCGCGGTTCGCGAGGCGACCGCGCGCCTGGCCGAGGCCGGCGTCGCCTCACCCGAGGCGGATGCCGTGGCGCTCGCCGCGTTCGCGCTCGGTGCGGATGCCGGCCAGGTGCGGCGCGCGATGGTGCTCGGGGCGGCCGCCCCCCAGGGGTACGAGGCGCTGGTCGACGAGCGCGCGTCTCGCGTGCCGCTGCAGCACCTCACCGGGCAGGCGCACTTCCGCCGGCTGACCCTGGCCGTCGGGCCCGGCGTCTTCGTGCCCCGGCCCGAGACCGAGGTGACCGCCGGCCACGCCATCGACGCGGCATCCGTGGTGGGGCGCGATGCCGTGGTGGTCGATCTGTGCACGGGGTCGGGGGCGATCGCGCTCGCGGTCAAGGAGGAGGTGCCCGGGGCCCGGGTGCTCGCCGTCGAGCTGTCCGACCTCGCCCACGGCTGGGCGGTGGCCAACCGCGACCGGCTCGGCCTCGACGTCGAGGTACGTCTGGGCGACGCCACGACGGCGTTCGACGACCTCGAGGGCGCGGTCGACGTGGTGGTCAGCAACCCGCCCTACATCCCGGTGGGGGCGGTTCCGGTCGACCCCGAGGTGCGCGACCACGACCCCGAGGTCGCCCTCTACGGCGGGTCGGCCGACGGGCTGGCCATCCCCTTGGCGGTGGCCGCCCGCGCGGCCGTGCTGCTCCGGGCGGGTGGGGTGCTCGTCATGGAGCACGCCGACAGCCAGGGGGACACGCTGCCGGAGGCGCTGCGCGCGACGGGCGCCTGGGACCAGGTGGCCGACCACGCCGACCTCTCCGGCCGGCCCCGCACGACGGTGGCGGTCCGGGCGCCCGCCCCGTCGTCCTGACGGGGGCGGAGGCCGCGGGTGCCGGGCACGCTGTTCCGACCCTGGCGCCCGCGCGGTCGCGTCAGACGCGGTTGAGGATGAAGATCAGCAGGGCGATGATGAGCAGGACACCGACGATCGTCCAGATCAGGTTGGAACCACGCATGGGGGATCACCTCTTGTTTCGGGCCGGCACGAGCGGTCGCTCGCGCGAGCAACGACACTAGGGGCGGCGGCGCCCGGTGAGCCGCCTCCGTGCAGGTCAATCCGGAACCCTAGGCTGACCCCCATGAGCCCCGTCTTCGACTGCACCACCGACCACGGACGGGCCGACGCGATCCCCAAGGCCGCCGCGGGCGTGCGGGGCGGCTCGCTCGTCGTGCTCCCCACCGACACGCTCTACGGCATCGGCGCCGACGCCTTCTCCGCGACTGCCGTGCGCGCGCTGCTCGCCGCCAAGGGCCGCGGCTCCGACATGCCGCCACCGGTGCTCGTGCCCGACGCCCGCACCGTCGACGGCCTGGCCACGGAGGTGCCCGAGTACGCCCGGGCCCTGGTCGCGGCGTTCTGGCCCGGGCCGCTCACCATCGTGGTGCGCGCCCAGCCCTCGCTGATGTGGGACCTCGGTGAGACCGGGGGCACCGTGGCGCTGCGGATGCCGGACGACCCGGTGGCGCTCGAGCTGCTGCGCGAGGTCGGCCCGATGGCCGTGAGCAGCGCCAACCGCACCGGCCACCCGGCATCCCGCACGGTCGTCGAGGCCGCCAGCCAGCTCGGGGCGGCCGTGGAGTTCTACCTCGACGGCGGCCCCGTCACCGGCGGGCTGGCGTCCACGATCGTCGACTGCACCCGCGAGGAACCGGTCTTCCTGCGCGTCGGAGCGCTGTCGGAGGCCGACGTCATGGAGGTCATCGAGCGGGTGCGCGCCGACGCCCTAGAGTTGAGCGCCGCCACCGAGCCGACGGAGGCACCGGTGGATGACGAGGCACCAGCCGCGCCGAAGGCCCCTGCGGTCGCCGAGGAGTCCGGGTGGGCCGAGGGGCCCGCGGCGCCCGAGGCGTCCGAGGCGTCCGAGGCGCCCGAGGCGCCACTCGAACCGACGCCCACCACCGAACGGAACGGCACCACCGAACCGAACGACACCACCGAGCCATCCGCGCACCCCGATCAGCGAGAGACCACCCACGATGACTGACACGTTCTACGGATCCGACTTCGGCGCCCTCGAGGCCTTCGACCCCGAGATCGCCGGGGTGCTCGTCTCCGAGCTGGACCGCCTCCGCGGCGGCCTGCAGCTCATCGCGAGCGAGAACTTCTCCAGCCCCGAGGTGCTGACGGCGCTCG
>JBJMHU010000007.1:0-37349 GCA_045807225.1 Ornithinibacter sp.
GTCTCCGACGGGTCGGTCGTGGCGATGCCGTAGGCGTCGAAGTCGTCGGGCGGGCCGGCGTCGTCACCGGACCACCCGGCATCCGCGTCGGTGTCGTCCACCTCGTCGCGCAGCTTGTCGACGAGGATGCCGAGCAGCGCCTCCCACACCACGTCGTGGCTCTCGTTGTGGGCGGCCCCGGGCACGGGGGCGTCGAAGGCGTCGGCCCAGTCGGCGGTGCCGACCCACACGTCGCCCCACAGGGTGCTGACCTCCATGCCTTGCGTCGGTGGCTCCTCGTAGAGGCGCACAGCGGGCTCGATGGCGGCGACCATCCGTGCGTCGGCCTTGAGCCGAGCCACCTGCGGGTCGGCCTCGTCGAGGGCGGCGGCTCCTTCCGGCACGAGGTCGCGCAGCGTGCAGGTCTGCACTCCCTCCTCGCCGAGACTGGGCAACACGTCGGAGACGTAGGACAGGTAGGGCTGGTGCGGGCCGACGAAGAGCACCCCACCTCGGCGGTGGCCCAGGCGCGGGTCGGAGTAGAGCAGGTAGGCGGTGCGGTGCAGCGCCACGACGGTCTTGCCGGTGCCCGGGCCGCCGTCCACGACGAGGGCCCCCTTGGACCCGGCGCGCACGATGGCGTCCTGGTCGGCCGCGATGGTGCCGAGCACGTCGCGCATCCTGGGGGAGCGCGTCGCGCCGAGGGAGGCGATGAACGCCGACTGGTCGTCGAGGGATGCCGCGTGCCCGCGAAGGCCGTCGGGCGTGAACACCTCGTCCCAGTAGTCGCTCACCCGGCCGCGCGTCCAGCGGTAGCGGCGGCGGCTGGCCAGACCCATCGGGTCGGCGTGGGTCGCGCCGAAGAACGGCTCGGCCACCGGTGAGCGCCAGTCGACGAGCAGCCGCTCGCCGTCGGCGTCGGTGAGGCCGAGGCGCCCGACGTAGACGGGGTCCCCGCCGTTCGCGGGCACGACATGGCCCAGGCAGAGGTCCAGCCCGTAGCGACGCAGGGTGTGCAGCCGGGCGGTGAGCCGGTGCACCTCGAGGTCGCGGTCGAGAGCACCCTGCCCGGCGCCGGCCGGGGCCCGCCTGGCCCCGTCGAGCCGCCCGGTCAGGTCGGTGATCGCGCGCTCGAGGCTGCTGGCAATGGACGCGAAGTGCCGCTCGTCGTCGGCGATGAGCGCGGGGTCGGCCTTGGCGGCGAGGTGCTCCGGCAGGGCGAACACCGTGACGCCAGGCACCCCCTCGTCCTCCTGGCCACGGGTGGTGGTCGCGGCATCCGGTTCGGTGCTGGGCGTCATGCGGTGGGCTCCGGTGGGCGAGATCGGGTCAGGTTCCCCCGTCGGTCCTGGCCTCGGCCCGCGATTCTGCTCCTCGCCGGGGGCCTTGCCGCAAGCCCCCCGGTCGGCTATACCTTGGAAGTGGAGGAGGAGAGCAGCGGCTCTCCTCCTTTCGCCGTCACCGGTGCGTCAGCCGATGGGACAGGATCGACCAATTGGTCGAAGTTGCCCCGGGCCGAAACGGCGCAGGGTCGACCTGTTGGTCGATGTTGCCCGGGTCAGGCGCCGACGTAGGCCGCCAGGTGCTCCCCGGTGAGGGTCGAGCGGTCCGCCACCAGGGCGGCGGGCGCGCCCTCGAAGACCACCCGGCCGCCGTCGTGCCCGGCGCCCGGGCCGAGGTCGATGATCCAGTCGGCGTGGGCCATCACCGCCTGGTGGTGCTCGATGACGATGACCGACCTGCCGGAGTCGACGAGCCGGTCGAGCAGCCCGAGCAGGTTCTCGACGTCGGCGAGGTGAAGACCGGTGGTCGGCTCGTCGAGCACGTAGACCTCGCCCTTGTCGGCCATCTGCGTCGCCAGCTTGAGCCGCTGGCGCTCCCCGCCGGAGAGCGTGGTGAGCGGCTGGCCGAGGCTCAGGTAGCCCAGCCCCACGTCGGCCAGCCGGGCCAGCACCGTGTGGGCAGCCGGGGTGCGCGCCTCGCCCACCCCGAAGAAGGCCTCCGCCTCGGCCACCGACATGGCGAGCACCTCGGCAATGTTCCTGCCGCCGAAGGTGTAGTCGAGCACGGCTGCCTGGAACCGCCTGCCCTCGCACTCCTCACAGGTCGACTCGACGGTGGCCATGATGCCGAGGTCGGTGAAGATGACGCCGGCCCCGTTGCAGGTGGGGCAGGCGCCCTCGGAGTTGGAGCTGAACAGTGCCGGCTTGACACCGTTCGCCTTCGCGAACGCCTTGCGGATGGGCTCCAGCAGACCGGTGTACGTGGCGGGGTTGCTGCGCCGCGAGCCCTTGATCGCCCCCTGGTCGATGACCACCACGCCCTCCCGCTTCGCGACCGAGCCGTGGATGAGCGACGACTTGCCCGAGCCGGCCACCCCGGTCACGACGCACAGGACCCCGAGGGGGATGTCGACGTCGACCTGCTTGAGGTTGTGGGTCGATGCGTTGCGCACCTCCATCACCCCGGATGCCGGCCGCACGGCATCCTTGATCCTCGCCCGGTCGTCGAGGTGGTGACCGGTGATGGTGCCGCTCGCACGCAGCCCCTCGACGCTGCCCTCGAAGCAGACCTCGCCGCCGCCGGCGCCGGCGCCGGGCCCGAGGTCGACGACGTGGTCGGCGATGGCGATCGTCTCGGGCTTGTGCTCCACGACGAGCACCGTGTTGCCCTTGTCGCGCAGCTGCAGGAGGAGCTGGTTCATCCGGGCGATGTCGTGCGGGTGCAGCCCGATCGTCGGCTCGTCGAACACGTAGGTGACGTCGGTGAGCGAGGAGCCGAGGTGCCGGATCATCTTGGTGCGCTGCGCCTCGCCGCCCGACAGCGTGCCGGCCGGCCGGTCGAGCGAGAGGTAGCCGAGCCCGATCTCCGTGAACGAGTCGAGCAGGTTCCGCAGCCCCACGAGTAGCGGTGCGACAGAGGGCTCCTCGAGCTCACGGACCCACAGCGCCAGGTCGCTGATCTGCATCGCGCACAGCTCGGCGATGTTCCTGCCGTCGATCGTCGACGCGAGCACCTCGGCGGTGAGCCGGGTGCCGCCGCACTCGGGGCAGGCCTGGAAGGTGACCGCGCGCTCGACGAAGCGCCGCACGTGCGGCTGCATGGCCTCGGGGTCCTTGGCCAGCATCGACTTCGAGATCTTGGGGATGATGCCCTCGAAGGTGAGGTTGACGCCCTCGACCTTGATCTTGGTCGGTGGCGCGTACAGCATCGTGTCGAGCTGGCGGGTGGTGAACGACGCGATGGGTTGGTCCATGGGAAGGCCCATGCCCTCGAACAACCGCCCGTACCAGCCGTCCATGGAGTAGCCGGGCACCGTCAGGGCGCCCTCGCGCAGTGACTTCGAGTCGTCGTAGAGCGCCGTGCGGTCGATGTCGCTGACGTGTCCCATGCCCTCGCAGCGCGGGCACATCCCGCCCAGGTAGACGGCACCCTTGACCACGGCCTTCTCGACGCGACCACCCTTGTCGGTGGACATCACGCCGCTCGCGGTGCGGGTGGGCACGTTGAACGAGTACGCCGTGGGCGGGCCGAGGTGCGGTGTTCCCAACCGGCTGAACAGGATTCGCAGCATCGCGTTGGCGTCCGTGGCGGTGCCCACCGTGGAGCGGGGGTTGGAGCCCATCCGCTCCTGGTCGACGATGATCGCCGTCGTGAGGCCCTCGAGTCGGTCGACGTCGGGCCGCGCGAGGTTGGGCATGAACCCCTGCACGAAGGCGCTGTAGGTCTCGTTGATCATCCGCTGCGACTCGGCGGCGATCGTGGCGAACACCAGCGAGCTCTTGCCCGACCCGGACACCCCGGTGAACACCGTCAGGCGCCGCTTGGGCAGCTCGACGCTGATGTCCTTGAGGTTGTTCTCACGAGCGCCCTGCACCCGGATCAGGTCGTGGGTGTCGGCGACTGCGGGGGCGGTGGGGGGCGAACTCGCCATCGAGTGGGTCTCCTCAGGTCGGGCGGATGCGGTGCCGGGCACCGGGTGCGGGGGCGCCGGCCGCCGGGTGGCATCGGTGGTGGCGGCCAGACTATGGTCCGTGGCACCTCCGGTGCTTCTCGGATTCTGATGGCCGAGGCGACGACGGCCGATGCCCACCATGCGGGCACGGCGAGACGGGCACGAACGGCATCCGATAACTTCGGCTAACCGTTATCCAAACCAGGAGTGATACATGTCCATCCGCCTCGGAGACCGCGCACCCGACTTCACCGCCGAGACGACCGCTGGTCTGATCTCGTTCCACGACTGGAAGCAGGGCTCCTGGGCGGTGCTCTTCAGCCACCCGGCTGACTTCACCCCGGTGTGCACCACCGAGCTCGGCCGCACGGCCGCCCTGTCGGGCGAGTTCGCCGCGCGCAACGCCAAGCCGATCGCCGTGTCGGTCGACTCGATCGACGACCACCACCGGTGGATCCCGGACATCGCCGAGGTCGCCGGGGTGCCGGTGGACTTCCCGATCATCGCCGACTCCGACCGCGCCGTCGCTCAGGCCTACGACATGATCCACCCCGGTGAGGGCGACACCTCGACCGTGCGGTCGGTCTTCCTCATCGACCCCAGCGACAAGGTTCGCCTGACCATCACCTACCCGAAGTCGGTGGGGCGCAACTTCACCGAGATCCTGCGCGCGCTCGATGCGCTCCAGGCGACCGACGGTGCGCCGATCTCGACGCCGGCCGAGTGGGTACCCGGTGACCGCGTGATCGTGGCGCCGACCATCTCCACCGCCGACGCGCAGGAGCGGTTCACCAACGTCGACGAGGTGCGCCCCTACCTGCGCTTCGCCGACGCCCCGGCCTGAGGCATCGGGAGGCGGTGCACCACCACGTCGTGCACCGCACCGTCGGCGAGGCGGCACGTCATCCAGGTGCAGCTCGGCTGCTGACGCCGGTCGGTCGGTGACCCGGGGTTCAGCAGCCTGAGCCCGGCATGCGTCGTGTCCCAGGGAATGTGGCTGTGCCCGAAGACGAGCAGGTCGGTGTCGGGATATGCCGCACGCATCCGCTCGTTGCGCCGGTCCTTGCTCCCGGTCTCGTGCACCACGGCGACCCGCACGCCGGCGATGGTGGCCCGGGCGACCTCGGGCAACCGGGCCCGCAGCTCCGGTCCGTCGTTGTTGCCCCAGCAGGCCAGCAGGGATCGGCTGCGCGCCTCGAGCCGGTCGAGGGTCTCGACGTCGACCCAGTCGCCGGCATGCACCACGACGTCGGCCCGGTCGACCTCTGCCCAGACGTCGTCCGGGAGGTCCTTGGCCCGGCGGGGCAGGTGCGTGTCGGCGAGCAGCAGCAGCCGGATGCCGTGGGCTGGGGTAGGTGCCGGCATGCGCGCCAACCTACGTCAGCACGGCTCGGCGTGCCTCGAGGTGGCGGCGCGCGGGCGTCTCGTGGGTCAGCGCGATGGCGTGGTCGTAGGCGGCCACCGCCTCGGCGGTGCGTCCCAGCCGGGCGAGCAGCTCGGCGCGGGTCGCCCAGGCAGGCTGGAAGCGCACCGTGCGGCCGGCATCCGTGTCGAGCAGTGCCAGGCCGGATGCCGGGCCCTCGACCTCGGCGGTGACCGCCGCCAGCGCCGTGGCGCTGCCCAGGCTCGCGGCGACGGCGGCCAGCGACCGGTGCAGCTCGAGGAGCGTGGGCCAGTCGGTGCGGCCGGTCTCCCGGCGGGCGCAGTGCACCGCCTGCACCGCCGCCTCGAGCTGGTAGCGGCCGACCACCCGCGCGGGGTGGGCAGCCCTCAGATGGTCGTGGGCGCGGGCGATGAGCGCGGCATCCCAGCGGTCGGTGTCCTGGGAGGCGAGCGGCACGAACCGGCCGTCGGCGTCGAGGCGTGCCGGGCGGCGGGCGGCCGACAGCTCGACGAGGGCCGCGAGTCCGTTCGCCTCAGGGTCGTCGGGCGCGAGCTCGGCGAGCACCTCGGCCAGGTGCAGCGCCTCGGGTGGCAGGTCGCGCTCGCCGGGGCCGGTCGACCACTCGATGACGTAGGCCGCGTAGACGGCGGCCAGCACGGCATCCATGCGGTCCGGGAGCTGCGAGCGGTCGGGCCGGGTGAACGGAATGCGGTTGTCGCGGATGCGACGTTTCGCGCGCACCAACCGGGTCGCCATCGTCCGGGTGGGCACGGCGTAGCTGCGGGCGACCTGCGCGGCGGTGAAGCCCAGCACGGTGTTCAGCATGAGCGGGGTGCGGTCGGTGACGGTGATCGCGGGGTGCGCGCAGACCAGCATGAGCTCGAGGCGGCGGTCGGGCACGGCATCCGGGTCGACCTCGTCGAGGTGGATGGGGGCGTGGGTCGCCGGGTCGAGCGTGATCGTGCGGGTGGCCTCCGCCGAGCGCCAGCGGTCGCGCTGTCGGTTGCGCGCCACGGTGAGCAGCCAGGCGTCGGGGCGGTCGGGGACGCCGTCGGCGGGCCAGGTGCGCAGGGCTCGCTCGAAGGCGTCGGCGAGGGCGTCCTCCGCGCCCGCGATGTCGGAGGTGCCGGCGGCGAGGAGGGCCAGCAGCCGGCCGTAGCTGGTGCGGGCCGCGAGCTCGGCCCGCACCAGCGCGGCGCGGCGGCCATCGTTGTCGGTCAACGGTCTGTCACCGGGGGCAGCGTGCGGTCACGGGGGACAGGTGTCGGTCAGAGGGGACAGGGGGCGGTCCACGTGCCGTCGACGAACGAGGTCCAGCTGGGCCGGACCTCCATGACACCGAACTGTGCGCCGGGGCACTTCTCGGCCCAGCCGAGCGCGGCGTCCAGGTCGGGGACGTCCAGGACGAACACTCCTGCCAAGGCTTCCTTGGTCTCGGCGAAGGGGCCGTCCTGCACCTCCACCGACCCGCGCCGAAGCGTGAGGGTCGAGGACGAGGCAGTGGGGGTCAGCACCTCGGCGGCGACGAGCACGCCGGCCTCCTGCAGTGCGCGACCGTAGGCGCCGAAGGCCTCCTGGGTCTCCTGGATGGCCTCGTCGGGGATCTCGCCCGGAGCGGGCTCGGCGTAGTTCATCAGCAGCAGGTAGCGCATGGTCGTCTCCTTGACGTCGTGGTGTCGATGGTACGAACGCCGCCGGGTGGGGCGCTCACCTCGATGACGATCGACGCCGGCCGAGATCGCCACGCCAGGTGACGTGGGCTCCCGGTGTGGGTCGGAGCCGCTGCCGCCAGGCAGGTGGCCGGCGGGGCGTCGGGGCAGGGCAGCTCCGGTGACATGGTGGTGACGCCAGTCAGAAGGGTGGTTCCTCGGGGAACGCGTGCCTGCCGTTTCGCCGGACTCGTCGGCAGGGTGTGGTGGTGTGCGCGAGGAGAAGGACCTCGGGCCGTGGCGTCAGCTCGGGCACGTGCCGCGTGCCGGTGTCATCGCGCCAGGAACCGACCGGTGGGTAACGGTGCGGCTGCCCGCGCGTGGTGGTGAGACCTGTGCCTGGGGTGGCGAGGTGCTCCAGGCGGAACTCGAGCTCGGTGTGGGGGCCGTCGGGGATGACCGTGCGGGCGCGGCTGGTGCTGACCGGTGAGGCAGCGATGCTCGCCGCGGTGAGCGGGGTGGCCAGGATCGTCGTGTGCAAGGCGTCGACAGGATGCGTGGTGCGGACCCTGCCTGTGGGATCGGTGAAGCTCGCGACGCCGTCCAGCGTGAGCGCCATGGTCCAGCCAGGTCGTTGTTTGATGCGGTGGTGGCGTCGGCACAGGCAGAGCAGGTTGTCGTCGGTCGTGCGGCCGGCCGGCCAGGGGCGGACGTGGTCGAGGTCGCAGAACACGGCGGCAACGGTGCAGCCGGGGAACCGGCAGCGCCGGTCGCGGGCCCTGATCCGTTTCGCTATCCGGGCCGAAGGCCGGTAGGCATCCCCGCCGGCCCCGGCGCGTGACCCCGGTGGGCAGTCGGGCACCATGGCCGCTCCACCGGGGCCGATGGTGAGGTCGTCGCTGATGAGCGCGCCGGTGATGGGATGGCAGGGCGCGACCTCGGTGGTGGCCGTCTGCGCGGTCTCGGCGAGCCACTGACCGGACACGAGCACCGGTTGCCCGGCAGCGGGCCCGGTGACCTCGACCAGGTCACCGGCACCGGTTCGGGCCACCCTGCCCTCGACTCGCTCCGGCCCATCGTTCGCACGACGGAATGGGGCTGCAGCGGGGGCTGGTGACACGGCGACCGGGCCTGCGATGTCGGCACCTGCAGGCGTGGGCAGTGCCTCTGCGGGAACGGCGACCGTGAGCACGGTGGTGATCGTGGCGTTGCCGGCGACCAGATCGGTCAGTGCCTTCGCGCGGCCTCGTTCGATGGTGGCGCAGTGCCCGTCGGTGACGTACTGGCGGGCCAGGGCGTCGATCGCGGCCCACGCCTGGGCGGCCTCTTCCGAGGGGAAGGTGCCCTCCCACTTGTCCACCCCGGGCTCATCGACCCACCGGCGCAGCCCCGACTCGGCGCGGGCCCGGGCCGCGCGCTGCAGCAGCAGGTCAGGGCTGATCCTTGCCAGCACCCGCCGGCACCGCCGGCGCAGGTGCGTGCCGTCCTCACGCTCGAAGTGCTGCTCCAGGGCGGCGACCACACTGGCGCGCACTTCGGCGGGGGCGTGCTCGAGCTCGTCGGCGACCACCCCGGCCCGGTAGGCGTCCAACCGCCCCGCGGCCATCGCCAGGTGCAACCCACCCAACCCGGTGTGCGTGTCGGACCCGACGGGGCCGTCGGCGGCCAGGTGCACCGCGGCACGCACGCGCCGCTCAGCGTGCACCGCCGTGGTGGACAGCACCCCCGACAGGATCGACGGGGCGTCCAGTGCCAGGTGCCCGAGCGCCCTGTGGGTCTCCACCTCAGTGCCGTCGTCGAGCCGGTCCGGCTCGATCGCGGCCAACCGGACGATTGCCGCGTCCTGCGCCGCGGTGGCCACGTCGATCACCTGCTGCAAGGACCCTGCCGCCGCAGCCCACTCCTGGCGCGACCCGCTCACATCCGAGGGGGCCAGGACAGCGCTCAACGCGGCCACCGCGGCATCCGCTGCTGCCTCGACCTCGTTCGGACCCAGCGCCATCGCTGCTCACCCCCCTGCTGTCCCGCTGTTCGATCTACTCCTGCAAACCTACCGGCGACCACCGACAGAGTTGTGGTCTGCCAGCGCGGTCGCCCTGCGCTGCAGGCACATTCACCAAGTCGACAGGAACACAGGACACTGCGCAGTCGCCCAAGCGCGCCGGTGCGGAGCGACCGGACATCGGACCGGCTGGAGGGTGCCGGCTCAGGCGCCGTACACGAGCGGCACGTAGTCGGGATGCCGCTTGATCCACGCCTTGATGAACGGGCAGAGCGGCATCACCTTGCGCGTCCCCTCACTTGCCACCTCGTCGAGTGCCGACCGCGCGAGCGCACCGCCCACGCCCTTGCCCTCGAACGCCGGGTCGACCTCGGTGTGGGTGAACACCACGAGCTCGTCGGTCAGCTGGTAGGCGGCGAAACCGGCCAGCTCGTCACCGATCCGGGCCTCCCAGCGGTGCTCGTCCTCGTTGCGGGTCACCACGACCTGCTCGCTCACGTCACTCACGCGAACCACCTCCTGACGACACCCTCTCACCCACCACGCCAGAAGCGTTCAGGCAGAACCAGCCCGGCGCCGCCCGAGGAATCGAGCAGGGCCACGAGCTCGCGCTCCTCGTAGCGGAAGTGGTTCTCCATGATGGCGTCCACCCCCTCGAGGTGCTGCAGCACCAGGTCCCCATCGGCTCCCGACCCCACCAGGTGCTCCAGGTCGGACAACAGGGCGCCGATCATGACGTGGTCCTCCTCGAGGCGGTCGACCACCGGGTCCAGGCCGGGGAACGCGCGCCGCAACCAGGGGAACAGTGCGGCGTCCTCGTCGCGGTGGTGCATCCCGAGCGTGGTGCAGACCGCCCGACAGCGCAGCACGAGGTCGTCGGTCAGGGATGCCGTGGCCACCGTCAGGTCCAGACCCTCTCGAGCGTCGTCGAGCACGTCCCGGATGCGGTCGTGCAGCCGCCGCAGCTCCGCGCCCAGGGCGACGACGCGCGCAGCGCCTCCCGACCCGCTCCCGGACGCTCCTCCATCTCCGACCGGCACCCGACCACGGTAGGTGCGGCCCCGGCAGCCGGGGAACCCCCGACGTCGGAACCGGTGACCTCCGGGGAACCCCTGACCCGACCCCCAACCTGCGCCCGCGACCATGGAACCTGCGTCGGCCGCGTGACCCGGACGCCTACGCTGGTGAAGCAGGCGACACCCATACCCAGTCAGGCCCCAGATATTCCCGTCCAGAGCAAGGAGCGTCGTGACCGCTGCGCTCGTCGAGAACGCCGCACTGCGCGTGCGGCAGAGCCCTCTGGTGCCCGCCCTCGGGCGACCGGAGCGCCCGCTCGACCGCGTGCTGTCCGGCGTGGGCCTGACCACCGCCACCTGGTTCTTCGCCGCCTCGCTGGTGCCGTCGCTCCTGCCGCGGGCCGCCTGGCTGCAGGGGCTCGTCTCCGGCGTCACCGTGGCTGTCGGCTACGGCCTGGGCGCGGGCACCGCGGCGCTGTGGCGCTACCTCGGCATCCCCGGGTTGCGCGGCCGCGCACGCACCGTCGCGCTGTGGGCGCTCGTCGGCATCGGCCTGTGGGGTGCGGTCTGGAACGGCTGGCGACTCGTGGGCTGGCAGAACGAGATTCGCGCGATGTTCGGGATGCCGCCCACCTCGCCCATCATCTGGCCGGTGGTCGTGGCGGTGACCGCGGTGGTGGCGCTCCTGCTCCTCCTCGCGGGCCGCGGCGTGCGGCTGCTCTCCGGCACGGCCGTGCGGTGGCTCGGGCGACGACTCCCGCCGCGCCTGTCGATCGTGCTCGGCACCGGGCTCGTCGTCGCGCTCTTCTGGGGCCTGTGGACGGGCGTCATCGTCAACGGGTTCTTCGCGGGGGCCAATGCGATCTTCGCGCCGCAGGACAGCACCGGCTCGCACAGCACCACCTATCCGACCGCACCCGAACGGTCCGGATCCACGGCCTCCCTCGCCCAGTGGAAGGACCTCGGCCACTACGGGCGGTCCTTCGTGCGCGACGGCCCCACCGTCGCGCAGCTGGAGGCCGTCAACGGCCCCGGCGCCAAGCAGCCGATCCGGGTCTACGCCGGCCTGCAGAGCGCCGACACGGTGCAGGGCCGGGCCGACCTGGTGCTCGCCGAGCTCAAGCGCACCAAGGCCTTCGACCGCAAGGTGCTGGTCGTGGCGACCACCACCGGCATGGGTTTCCTCGACAGCCGGGGCACCGACCCGCTCGAGTACCTCTGGAACGGCGACACCGCGATCGCCGGGGTGCAGTACTCCTACCTGCCGAGCTGGATCTCGGTGCTGGCGGACCAGGAGGCCGTCGTCGACACCTCGCGCACGGTCTTCGAGACCGTGCGCCAGTACTGGGCGACGCTGCCCGAGACCGATCGGCCCAAGCTCTACCTCTACGGCCTGTCCCTCGGCTCGATGGGCGTCGAGAGCGTGCTCAGCTCGGTGAACATCGTCAACGAGCCGGTCGACGGGGCGCTGATGGTCGGGCCGCCGTTCGTGAACGCGATGCACCGGCGGCTGGAGGCAGACCGCGACGCGGGCTCGCCGGCATCCCTGCCGGTGTACGAATCGGGGCGCACCGTGCGGTTCGCCGACGAGCACACCTCGCTCGAGCCGGTCACCGGCGCGTGGGGGCCGACCCGGGTCGCCTACCTCCAGCACGCGTCCGACCCGGTCGTGTTCTTCTCCAGCGACCTGGCGTTCGACCGGCCCGGGTGGCTGGATGACGGCCAGCGCGGCCCCGACGTCTCGCCGACGATGGGCTGGGTGCCGCTGGTGACGATGTGGCAGGTGCTGCTCGACATGCCGGGCGCCGGCAACGTGCCCACCGGGTACGGGCACATGTACTCGGCCCGCGCCAACCTGCGGGCCTGGGCCGCCGTCACGGACCCTCCGAACTGGTCCGACGACAAGGCCGCGCGGATCGACGCGGCGATCGGCCCCAAGTGACCACCGGCGCAGGGGTTGGCCCCCTCGACGTCCGGTTCGAGGCGCTGCTCGAGCGCAGCCCGGCGAAGGGCGGCTGGACCTACCTGGTCTGGCCGCGGTCGGCCGAGTTCTTCGGCACCCGTGGCCTGGTGAAGGTGGCGGCGACCATCGACGGGATGCCGGTGCGCACCTCGTTCATGGCACTCGGGGACGGGCGGCACAAGCTGCCGGTGACGGCCGACGTGCGCCGCAGCATCGGCAAGGATGCCGGTGACACGGTCACGGTGGTGCTCACCGAGCGCCTCGCCTGACCTCGACTGGTTGCGGATCCGCGAGCTTCATGGCCGCCTCGGCCATCCCGTGACTGGAGTGAGGATCCGCAACGTGTCCCCGTTCAGCGGTCCGCGGGGCGCCGGCATCCGGCGGTGCGCGCGCGTGGCGCTGCGCCTCGGCCACGCCCGCACGTTTGAAAGCGCTTCCCCGCCTGGTGCACCCGTGGAGCCGCGCCGCTGCCGACCTAGGCTGGTCCCCATGCGATCACGAACCCAGGGGATGTGGTGGGGCCCGGCACTCGAGGCGCCCGACCCGGCCGCGCTGGCTCGCTTCTACTCCGAGCTGATCGGGTGGCCGGTGGTCTACGAGGAGCCGGGCACGACGGTGCTCGCCACGTCGCGGGAGGCCGCGGTCAACGTGGTGTTCCAACAGGCCAGCGACTACCAGCCCCCGGTGTGGCCGCCCGAGGACGGCCGGCAGCGCCCGATGATGCACTTCGACTTCCAGGTCGGTGACCTCGACGAGGCGGTCGACGAGGCGGTGGCCCTCGGTGCCACGCTCGCGGGCCACCAGCCGCAGGACGACGTACGGGTGATGCTGGACCCCGCCGGCCACCCCTTCTGCCTCTGCCTCGACGACGAGTGACGACGAGCGACGACGACTGACGTCCGCCGTGCGCGGTCGGCGTGCAACGTCGGTGCAACGTCACGGTGCCTAACCTCCGGTCATCCCGTCGCCGGACGGGACCAGAGAGCACAGGAGACCGACAATGACGTTGTTCCCACCCCCCGGATCCGACGGCAGCACCGTCACCGTCCAGAGCCGCTACGACAACTGGATCGGCGGCCAGTGGGTCGCCCCCGTGCAGGGCCGCTACTTCGAGAACGTGACACCGGTGACCGGGCAGGTCTTCTGCGAGATCGCCCGCTCCACCGCCGAGGACGTCGAGCTGGCCCTGGATGCCGGCCACGGAGCGGCCGAGGCCTGGGGCCGCACCTCCGTTACCGAGCGGTCCGGCATCCTGCTCAGGATCGCCGACCGGATGGAGGCCAACCTCACCGACCTCGCCATCGCCGAGACCTGGGACAACGGCAAGCCGATCCGCGAGAGCATCGCCGCGGACCTGGCCCTCGCCGTCGACCACTTCCGCTACTTCGCCGGCGCCATCCGTGCCCAGGAGGGCTCGATCGGCGAGATCGACGCCGACACCGTGGCGTACCACATCCACGAGCCGCTGGGCGTCGTCGGCCAGATCATCCCCTGGAACTTCCCGATCCTGATGGCCGTGTGGAAGCTGGCCCCGGCCATCGCCGCCGGCAACTGCGTCGTGCTCAAGCCGGCCGAGCAGACCCCGTGGTCGATCCTCAAGCTCATCGAGCTGGTGGGTGACCTGTTGCCCGACGGCGTGCTCAACATCGTCAACGGCTTCGGCGTCGAGGCGGGCAAGCCGCTCGCGAGCAGCCCCCGCATCGCCAAGATCGCCTTCACCGGGGAGACCACGACCGGCCGGCTCATCATGCAGTACGCCAGCCAGAACCTCATCCCCGTCACCCTCGAGCTCGGCGGCAAGAGCCCGAACATCTTCTTCGAGGACGTCGCCAGCACGCGGGATGCGTTCTACGACAAGGCGCTCGAGGGCTTCGCGATGTTCGCCCTCAACCAGGGCGAGGTGTGCACCTGCCCCAGCCGCGCGATCATCCAGGACTCGATCTACGACGAGTTCCTCGGCGACGCCATCGCCCGGGTCGGCGCCATCCGCCAGGGCAACCCGCTCGACACCGACACGATGATCGGCGCGCAGGCGAGCAACGAGCAGCTCGAGAAGATCCTGTCCTACATCGACATCGGCAAGCAGGAGGGCGCGAAGGTGCTCATCGGAGGTGCCCGCTCCGACCTCGGCGGCGAGCTGTCCGGTGGCTACTACGTGCAGCCCACCGTCTTCGAGGGCGACAACAGCATGCGGATCTTCCAGGAGGAGATCTTCGGCCCGGTCGTGTCGGTCACCCGGTTCTCCGACGAGGCCGACGCCCTGAAGATCGCCAACGACACCCTCTACGGCCTCGGCGCCGGCGTGTGGTCGCGCGACGGGAACCGGGCCTACCGGGCCGGTCGGGAGATCAAGGCCGGCCGGGTGTGGACGAACAACTACCACGCCTACCCGGCGCATGCGGCGTTCGGTGGGTACAAGCAGAGCGGCATCGGGCGCGAGACCCACAAGATGATGCTCGAGCACTACCAGCAGACGAAGAACCTGCTCGTGAGCTACAGCCCCGACGCCCTGGGCTTCTTCTGAGCCGACGGACGCCACGACCCCACCCGGGTCGACGTGACCGGTGAGGCGGCCGCCCTCGTGCGCCGCCTCACCGGCGTCCTCGGCCTCGTGGGCTTCGACCAGCCGTGTGGGCGCTGCGACGGCTCCGCGCCGACGTGCTTTCAGAGGGGCGTCACGGCGCCCGAGGAAGTGCGCTTCATCATCGGGATGGGGATCCTGACCGAGCTCGAGCCCACCGTTCTCGAAGCCTGACCTGCGCGTCGGCACCGCGGGATACGCTGCCAAGACCGGACGAGCCGAGGAGGGCCACGATGTCGGCACCAGCGGGATGGCACCTGCAGCCGGACGGTCAGGAACGCTACTGGGACGGCACCCAGTGGAGCGACCAGTTCCGGATGCCGCTGGCGAGCGACCCCACGGCGCCCCCCTCGTGGGACGGCCCGGTCGACCAGACCCAGGCGGTCGACCTCGACACCACCCAGGCGATCCCGGCACCGCAGGCGATGCCGAGCGGCCACACGCCGGGCGGCCACCCACCGGCCGGCTACGGCCCGCCCGGCTACCCGCAGCCGGATGAGGCGCACCAGGGCTACCCGCAGACCGGCTACCCGCAACCCGGCTACGGCCCGCCCGCCTACCCCCAGACCGGCTACCCGCAGACCGGCTACGGCGCGCCCGACGGCCAGCCCTACCCGCAGCCGCCGCGGCAGGGTGGCGGCCTGGCCAAGGGCTGCCTGATCGTCGCCATCCTGGGGGTGCTGCTGCTCGGTGGCGCCGTCGTCGTCGGCATCTACCTGTTCAACCGGGCCTCCGAGACGATCAGCGAGAACTTCCCCTCCGGCTTCCCCACCACCCTGCCGAGCGACTTCCCCAGCGACCTGCCCACGCAGGGACTGGGCCAGTCGATCGACGTCACCGTCGGTGAGGGCTTCACGCTGCCCCGGGCCACCATCGAGCCGGGCTGGTCGCTCGACGCCGCGGGCGGCTCGGTCGTCAACATCACCGGGATGCGCGCCACGCTCGGCTCCGGCGACGGCTTCCCGGTGCTGTTCACCATGTCGTTCCCGGACAAGGGTGGCGCCCCGGTGCAGACGCTGTGCACCACCGCCACGGGCACCTCCGACTCCGTGGTCGACGTCTCGTGCGTGCCGCTCTTCGGCGACGTGGCCGGCGCGGCCACGGCGAAGGTCACCGCGTCGCTCTGAGCCGGTGGCGACCGGCCCCTACCTCGGGCTCAACGCCACCAGGTCGGCGACGAGCTGCGAGGTCTGCAGGTCCGGCGGGTCGACGTCGGGGCTGAACCCGAGCCGCACCACGACCAGCCGGGCCGACGGAACGACGTACAACCGTTGCCCGTCGTGCCCGCTGGCCCAGTAGGTGTCCTCGGGCAGGGTCTGGTCGACGAGCGAGCCGTCGGCCCGCTTGTTGACCCACCAGCCACCGGCGTAGCCCTGCTCCTCGCTGCGGGTGACCTCGGTGTCGGTGGTGGTCTGCTGCATCCACCCCTGCGGAAGCATCCGCGTGCCGGCCCACACGCCGTCCTGCAGCGCGAACTGGCCGATGGTGGCCCAGTCGCGCGGTGACGCCCACAGGTACGAGCTGCACACCGGCGTCCCCGTGGCGTCCGGCTCCCAGGTCGCGGTGGTCAGGCCCAAGGGGGCGAAGAGCTGTTGGCGGGGCAGGTCGGCGTCCGGGGCGTCGGCGAGGTCGGTCAGCACAGAGCACAGGATGTTGGTCGACCCGCTCGAGTACTGCTGGTACGAGCCCGGAGCGTGCACGAGCGGCTGGCCGGCGGCATACCGGGCCATGTCCGGCTCGGCGTACAGCATCTGCGTGATCGGGGTGCCCAACGCGTACGTCTCGTCCCAGCTGAGGCCGCTGGTCATCCGCAGAAGCTGGTCGATGCTGATGTCCTTGCGCCCGTCGGTCCACTCCGGGCGCAGGCCGGTGTCGGTGAGGGCGACCCGGTTGTCGAGCACCATCCGGCCCAGCATCAGGCTGGTCACGCTCTTGCCCATCGACCAGCCGAGCTGCGGGGTGGTGGACTCGAAGCCCGGCGCGTAGCGCTCGCCGATGAGCTGGCCGTCGCGCACCACCACGACGCCCCGGGTGCCGAGCAGCTGCCGGGCAGAGGCGGACAGGTCGTCGCCGAAGGCCCGCCCGATGGCCGCGTCGACCTTGGCGTCGGGCTCGGGCGCCGGGGCCTCGGCCAGCGGGTTGGTGTCGGAGACGACCTTGGTGGCCTCGCCGAGGTTGGGCCGCTCCTTGGCCAGCGTGCACCCGAAGCCGCGGGTGAACCAGGCCTTCTGGGTCGACAGGGTGAACAGGATCTGCGAGGTGCTCGAGCCGCCCGCCTCGTTGACGTAGCCGGTCAGGAAGGGCACCAGGGGGTTGTCCGGGAGGTCGGAGTCGGGGTCGTCACGGTCCGCCACCAGCGTGACGGCGCAGGAGTTGTGCGCGGCGTACCCCGTGCCGGTCTTCAGCAGCGGTCGGGCGTAGAAGTACCCGGCCACGGCGGCGGCCAGGACCAGGACGAGGAGCACCGCAGCGATGCGGCGAACGAGGCGCATGGGCGGACCGTACCGTTCACGGTTGGGAACCGGGAGGCGCCGGGGCCCGCGACCGCACCCCACTGGCCGTTTCGCGGCTCGTCCGGCAGGGTAGTAGTCGGCATGGAGGGACGCCCGGGGGCGGGGGTCCCTCGACATGAGGAGTGGGGACATGAGCATCGACGACGCCATCAGCACCGACCTCGACACCGACCTCGCCCAGCTGCGGACCGCCCTGGCCCGCCAGCCCTGGCCCGCCCGCCAGGACGACATCCTGGCCCACCTGGTGGCGCGGCACGAGCGCGCCCGGCTGCTGTGGCGGGCGGCCGCGCTCGACCACAGCCGCACCTATCGCAGCGCCGACGAGGTGTGCGACGAGATCGCGCACTTCGCCGACGCGGGAATGCCTCCCCCTCCCGGCCGCTGACAGGTTCGCGCATACTTGCCCTGTCCCCGGGGCAGTCGTCCGCATCCCCGGTGATCGAGGAGGATGCCGTGACCGACCAGCAGTTCCAGTCCGTGATGTCGCGCGGCGACAGCCGGGGCGCAGACACGGGCGGCGACACCCGCAGCGCCCAGAGTCGGGGCTCGACCGACCTGCTCGCCATCGCCGAGGCGCTGCAGGCGGTGACCGGGCGCGCCAGCGAAGCCGGTGCCCGCCCCCCGCTCGACGAGCTGGTGCACGCCACGCTCGAGCAGGTCCCCGTGGCGACCTGCGTCAGCGTCACCGTGCTGCGCGGCGGGCGCTTCCGCACCGCCGCGACCACCGACGACCTCGCGCTGCAGGCCGATGCCCTGCAGTACGAGATCGGCAGCGGCCCGTGCGTCGACGCCATCCTCGACGACCACGTGTACGTCACCGATGACGTCGCCCATGACGACCGCTGGCGGCAGTGGGGAGAGCGGGTGAGCGCCGAGCTGGGGCTGCGCAGCGTGCTCGCCTACCGGCTCACCCTCCTCGACGAGTCGGAGGCGGTCGCGGCGCTGAACGTCTACTCCGATCGGCTCGCCGCCTTCGACGACCACGCCATGGGCACCGGCCTGGTGCTCGCCACCCACGGGTCCCTGCTGGTCACCGCGCAGCTGGCCCGTGACAAGGCGGCGAACCTGCTCAAGGCCATGGAGAGCAACCGCGACATCGGGGTCGCCATGGGCATCCTGATGCACCGTCACCGGCTGGACCGTCAGCAGGCCTTCGCCGTGCTGCGGGTCGCCAGCCAGGACTCCAACCGCAAGCTCGCCGAGGTGGCCAGCGAGGTCGCCGACACCGGGATGCTGGAGATCCGCCGGTGGCCGACGCCCACGGGCGGCGAGCCGGCCCAGGGCTGACCGCTCGGGCATGGCTCACCCGTGGGGGGTCGCTGTGACGACCCCCAGCTCCGGCGGCGCCTCGACCCCCACCACCTGCCCGGTTGCCGACACCTCGACGGCGACCGGCATTCCCTTGACCCGCACGGCGCCACAGGGCGGGTGGGGCAGGGGTGACAGGAGCAGCCGCCCGTGCTTCGCTCTGGCCGATCGTGCTGCCGATGGCCAAGCCCCCTGTGATCATCCTGACGATCCTGAGCCTCCAAGGGTCATGCAACGAACTGGCGCACTTCATCCTCCAGCGCCAGTTCACCCAGGGCGCCAACGCCGGCGCCGAGAAGGGCTGACGGGCCGGCATCCCATCCGAGTTGGGTGCTCAAGTGGTCGCTCCGGCAACCGTTTCGGCACCCGACTGGGGTCTTGTCCGCCGCAGCTGTCGCATTCGGGCCTCCTTGTTCGTGGAGAGGGTGAGGACACGGCACTACGGTCGGGTCCGGGACCACTGACGAAGGAGCCTTCGATGACCCAGTACCTGCTGTCCGTCTGGCACGACCGCGACGCCACCCCCGAGGACATCTACCCCGACCCGGCCGAGCGCGAAGCGTCCTACGCGGCGACCGGCGTGTTCAACGAGGAGCTGCGGGAGAGCGGCCACTGGGTGTTCGCCGGCGGCCTGCACTCCCCGAGCACGGCGACCGTCGTCGACGGCACCGGCGACGAACCGGTCACCACCGACGGGCCGTTCAGCGAGGCCAAGGAGCAGATCGGCGGTTTCTGGGTGATCGAGGCCGCCGACCTCGACGAGGCGCTGGCCCTCGCCGCGCGCGGCTCGAAGGCCTGCCGCGGCAGGGTCGAGGTCCGCCCCTTCCAGGGCTGAGCGACCGTGACGGATGCCGGCGCCGCCCGGGTGGTCGAGGACGCCTACCGTGCCGAGTTCGGCAAGGTGGTGGCCTCGCTCGCCGGGCGGTTCGGCAGCCTCGACCTCGCCGAGGAGATGGCCCAGGAGGCGTTCGTCGAGGCGGTGCGCCGCTGGCCCACCGAGGGCGTGCCGCCCAACCCGGGCGGCTGGCTCACCGTGGTCGCGCGCAACAAGGCTCTCGACCGGCTGCGCCGCGAGTCGACCCGCCAGGCCCGCCACGAGGAGGCCGAGATGCTCACCGCGCACGAGGACCCTGGCGCCCCGGTCACCTCGGTGACCGACGAGCGGCTTCGCCTGCTGTTCACCTGCTGCCACCCGGCGCTCGCCCCGGAGGCCCAGGTGGCGCTCACCCTTCGCCTGCTCGGCGGGCTCACGGTGCCCGAGATCGCCAGTGCCTTCCTCGTGCCCGAGCGCACCATGGCGCAGCGGATCACCCGGGCGAAGCGGAAGATCGCCGCCGCCAACATCCCCTACCGGGTGCCTCGCGACCACGAGCTGCCCGCCCGCCTGCGTGGCGTGCTGGCGGTCATCTACCTCGTCTTCACCGAGGGCCACCTGCCCGGCTCCGGCAGCGACGGCATCCGGGACGACCTCTGCGCCGAGGCGATCCGGCTCGGCCGGGTGCTGCGCGCGTTGATGCCCGACGAGCCCGAGGTGGCCGGGCTGCTCGCGCTGATGCTGCTCACCGACGCGCGCCGGGCGGCCCGGTTGGATGCCGCGGGCGCGCTGGTCACGCTCGACGTGCAGGACCGCTCGCTGTGGGACCACGCCAAGATCGCCGAAGGACACGCTCTGGTGCGTGAGTGCCTGCGACGCAACCGACCCGGGCACTACCAGCTGCTCGCCGCCGTGAACGCGGTGCACACCGATGCGGCGAGCGCCGCCGACACGGACTGGTCGCAGGTGCTCGCGCTCTACGACCAGCTGTATGCCGTGACGCCCACCCCCGTCGTGGCGCTGAACCGGGCCGTCGCACTCGCGGAGGTGACGGGTCCGGCATCCGCCCTCGACGTCGTCGACGCGCTCGAGCTCGACGGTTACCACCCGTACCACGCGACCCGCGCCGACCTGCTGCGCCGGCTCGGCCGCGGTGCGGAGGCGGCCGCGGCCTACGACCGCGCCCTGGCGCTGGCGACCAACCCGGGCGAGCGCGCGTTCCTCACCCGTCGGCGCGCCGAGGTCGGCTGAGCCCGCCGGCGTCGCCGTCCCGCGCGTCCACGAGCACCAGGGTCGCGAACCCCAGCACCCCGCGGTAACCGTCCAACCAGGCCGCACGGTGCGCCCGGGCCGCCGCCAGCGCCTCCGCCCGGTCACCCGGGTTGCGACCCTCGGCCAGTGCCCAGTCGGCCAGCGAGCCGGTCCACGACCACTCGTACTCGTCCCACTCCTCCAGGGTGCTGACGTGCCCGTGCACCACCTCGTACCCGTGCTCCGCTGACAGGGCGACCAGCCCGGCCAGGTCGGGGAACTCATCGGCGGTGGCCTCCAGGGCGGCGAGTGCCGCGTCGGTCGGCGGGATGTCCCAGGTCGCGTCACCGAACAGCACGCGACCACCGGGCGCAAGGTGACCTCGCACGGCATCCAGGGTGCCGGCCGGGCCGCCGAAGACGTGGCTCACCCCGACCACCAGGACCGCGTCGAAGGCGCCGCCCTGCCAGGTGGTGGCGTCGCCCTGCTCGAGCACCGCGCGGCCGTCGAGCGCGGAGGCGATCTCGTCGGGGTCGGCACCGAGGTGCAGGTCGACGCCCACACCGGTGAGGTCGGCCCGCCGGCCGAGCAGCGCGCGGGTCCAGGCACCGTGCCCGCACCCGAGGTCGAGCACCCGGCCGCCGGGCCGCGGGTCGAGGCGCTCGAGCAGCCGGGCCACCGACGCGTCGGACAGCGGGGCCGCGACGGGGTGGTGGGCGTGGGCCAGGTGGCTGATCTCGTGGCGCTGCACGGTGCCCACTGTCGACGTCGGCGGGCGGCCGCGCAACCGAGAACCGCCGACCCGGGTTACCGTGTGCCGACGCCGGCCGCACGGGGTGCGCCGCGCGGAGCACCCCGACCCGAGGAGAAGGCGCTGTGGCTGGTGGGCTGGTCGCCCTGCTCGACGACATCGCTGCGATGGCCAAGCTGGCCGCGGCCTCGGTCGACGACGTCGCTGCCGCTGCGGGCCGGGCGAGTGCCAAGGCCGCGGGCGTGGTGGTCGACGACACCGCCGTGACGCCGCGCTACGTGCAGGGACTGACCCCAGACCGCGAGCTCCCGATCATCCGGCGCATCGCGCTGGGCTCGCTGCGCAACAAGCTGCTCATCATCACCCCGGCCGCGCTGCTGCTCAGCCAGTTCGTGCCGTGGCTGCTCACCCCCATCCTCATGCTCGGTGGCACCTACCTCTGCTACGAGGGCGCCGAGAAGATCTGGGAGAAGGTGGCCGGCCACGAGCACGCCGAGGAGGAGGTCGTGGTCGACCCGGCCGAGCGCGAGAAGACGGTGACGACGGGCGCGATCCGCACCGACTTCATCCTCTCCGCCGAGATCATGGTCATCGCGCTCAACGAGGTGTCCGACGAGCCGTTCGTGTCGCGCGCCGTCATCCTCGTCGTGGTCGCCGTCCTCATCACGGTTCTCGTCTACGGCGTGGTCGGCCTGATCGTGAAGATGGACGACATCGGCCTGCACCTCGCCGGGCGGAAGTCCGGCACCGCGCGCACGGTCGGCCGCGGCATGGTCGCGGGGATGCCGAAGCTGCTGGCGGCGCTGTCGACGGTCGGCATCGTGGCGATGCTCTGGGTGGGCGGGCACATCCTCCTGGTCGGCGTCGACGAGCTCGGCTGGCACACCCTCTACGACTGGGTGCACCACGCCGAGGAGTCCGTCGGTGGCGGGGCGCTCGGCTGGTGCGTCAACACCCTCGCGTCGGCCGTCATCGGCCTGGCCGTGGGCGCGCTGGTGGTCGCCGTCGTCACCGGCATCAACCGCCTGCGCACCCGCGGCGACGAGGCGACCCCGGCCGCGCACTGACGCCGAGGTCGGGTCTCAGGCCGCGGATGCCGAGGAGGAGGCCGAGCGCAGCTTCTCGAGCAGCGGGCCCGCCGCCTTCTCGAGGAACGCCTGCTGGTGCTCGCCGCCCACCTGCACCAGTGCCACGTCGGTGAAGCCGGCCTCCCACCAGGGGCGCACCGCCTCCACGACGGCGTCGAGGTCAGGGCCGCAGGGGATCTGCTGGGCGACGTCCTCGGGCCGCACGAACTGGCTGGCGCCGGAGAACCCCATCGGGGTCGGCAGGTCCGAGTTGACCTTCCAGCCGCCGGCGAACCACCGGAACTGCTCGTGGGCCCGCTCGACAGCCGCCTCCTCCGAGGGGTCCCAGCAGATCGGGATCTGGCCCACGCCGCGCGCACCGGAGCCGATCTGGCGGTCCGACACGGCGTTCCAGCCGTCGACCAGCTCCTTCTCGGGCTGCACGGCGATGAGGTGGTCGGCCAGCGGGGCGAACCGCTCGATGCCCTTGTCGCCGCTGAGCGCCACGCCGATGCCGACCGGCACGTCGGGCAGGTCCCAGATGCGGGCCGACTCGACGTCGAAGTGCTCGCCGCGGTAGTCCACCAGGTCACCGGTGTGCAGCTCACGGATGATCTCTATGGCCTCCGCGAGCATCTCCTGGCGCACCGTGACCGCGGGCCACCCGGCGCCGACGACGTGCTCGTTGAGGTTCTCGCCGCTGCCCAGCCCCAGCGTGAACCGGCCCTCGGCGAGGATCTGCAGCGTCGCAGCCTTCTGCGCCACGACGGCCGGGTGGTAGCGCAGGGTCGGGCAGGTCACGTAGGTCATCAGGTCGACGCGGCTCGTGGCGTGCGCCACCGCACCGAGCACGGTCCACGCGTACGGCGCGTGCCCCTGCTCGGTGAGCCACGGCGAGTAGTGGTCGCTCGACACGAGCAGGTCGAAGCCGGCTTCCTCGGCGCGCACGGCGGCGTCGACGAGCTCGAGGGGGCCGTTCTGCTCGGTCATCAGGGTGAAGCCGAACCGGGTCACGGGGTCTCCTTCGGTCAGGGGTCGATGCCGGTGCCCTACCCTCGTCGCGGCCTCGCACCCGTCCCCGTCGAAGGTGGGGCCGGATGCCGGGCCGTCGCTCGGCGCCTTCGCCGGTCGCCGCCCGGTATGACCACCGAACACCGTGGTCCGGTGCAGGTATCACCGGGGCCGCTGACGACTCCTGAGGGCAGAACCGCGCCCCCACCCACGGCGTGGCACTGCACCGAGGACCGACCATGCCGCAGATCCGGATCGACACCTCCGAGCTCACCTACTCGTGGTTCTGGCTGCCGGGCCACCTGCCCCACTTCGTCGACGGGTCGGTGCCCGGCGGCATCGCGGTCGACCTCCACCCCGGTGGCTACGCCTTCCAGCAGGCCCGCAACCGGGCGTCCGACCTGCGCTTCCGCGTCGAGGACGACGGCACGGTCGACTACTCCGCGGCGCACGACGACCTGCTGCACGGCCGCGGCACCGGCACCCTGCGCGTCGTGGGGGTGCCCGTGACGCTGAACCCGACCGGCTCCCCCCGCCCGGTGCTGCCGCTCTGGGGTGGCTGCCACGAGCCGCTCGACAGCCGCGAGCTCACCGTGCGGGTGCCGCCCGGCCCGGCCTACGCGATCCGGCTCGGCCTGGTGCCGAGCACCGTGGTCGAGTTCAGCGTGGCCGCCGACGGGCGGGTCGACTACCGGAGCGAGTACGAGCGTGCCCTCTCGGGCCGCGGCACCGGCCGCCTCACCGTCGACCTCGACGTCGTGGGATGTCACTGATCCCGTCGTGAGCGCCACGCCACCAGGCAGGCCAGGACCACCACCGCGGTGACGATGGCGAAACCGAGCACGGGCAGCAGCGGCAGGGTGATGCCGATGGCTCCGCCGACGACCCAGAACGCCTGCAGGATGGTCTCCGACCACGAGAACACCCGGGCCCGCACGTGGTCGTCGACGTCGCGCTGGATGAGCGCGTCGAGGCTGAGCTTGGCGAGCTGCCCGAACAGCCCGGTCGCGAGCCCGAGGAGCACCAGGGTGGGCAGCGAGTAGAACACCGCGGTGAGCAGGCAGGCCAGCACGGCGACGCCCGCCACGACGGTCGCCAGCCGCTCGGGTGCCGGGCTGTGGCGCCGGTTGCCCACGACCGACCCCAGGGCGTTGCCCACCCCGGCGGCCCCGGCGACCAGGGCCAGCACGGCCGGTCCCGACCACCCGGGCAGCGGGTGCTCACGCATCAGGAAGGCGAGGAAGAGGGTGAGGAAGCCGCTCAGCAGCCGGGCGCCGGTGGTCAGCCAGAGCACGTAGCGCACCGCGGGTGGCAGGGCCCGCAGCCGCCGGGCGCCCCGGCCGGCCGAGGGCATCGCCAGCGGGCCCTCGCCGGCCGGCCGGCCGTCGAGGTCGAGCTCGCCGGCGGGGGAGTCGACCCGCGCCGGCAGCCGGATGGCGCGCACGGTGGCGGCGACGTAGACCGCGAAGGCCAGCCGCAGCGACCAGTCCGGGCCGATCCGGGACAGCCCGCCGGCCAGCCCGCCGCCGATCGCCATGCCGACGAGCCCGGCGATGGTCAGCCGGGAGTTCGCGGTGACCAGGCTGATGTCGCGCGGCAGGAGCCGCGGCACGGCGGCCGCCCGCGCCACCGCATACGTGCGGCTGGCCACCAGGCAGCCCAACGCTGCCGGGAAGAGCCACACGCTGTCCTCGACGACCGCGCTGGCGAGCACCCAGGCCAGGAAGGCGCGGGTGGCCAGGGTGGTGCCGAGGGCCCACCGCCGGCCGTGCCGGAAGCGGTCGAGCAGCGGGCCGATGAGCGGCGCCAGCAGCACGAACGGCGCCATCGTCAGCACCAGGAACAGGGCCACCCGGCCGCGCGCCTCGTCGGTGGGCAGCGCGAAGACGGTGCCGGCGAGCGAGACGGTGAGGGCGGCATCCCCGGCGACGTTGACGGCGTGCAGCTCGGTGAGGCGCGCGAGGCCGGTGTCGGCCGCCCCGTCGGCGTCGGCGAAGCTGCGGAAGCGGCGGCCGGCGGCAGCGCCACCCCGACCGACCCACCGGATGCCGGCGCGCCCACCGCGGCCGACGCTGCGGCCCGCGCCCGCCGCCCGGCTGCGCGGGGGCTGCGGCGCCGAGGGCTGAGGTCGCTCGTCCTGGGTCATGACGCCTCGATCCTCCCCCGAAGGACCGACGCCCGACCAGTCCCACGCGGGCCGGTCGCGCCGTCAGCCGGCGAGGAGGCGCTCGCGCAGGGCGCGGCCGGTGCACCCGGCAGCCGGAATCGGGCGCAGCGATGTGGTGTTGTGCAGCCCATGACCACTCCCGGCTCCGACATGGCCGAGCGCTACGAGCGCGCTCGCGGGCTGTTCGAGCACGGCGAGTACCAGGCCGCGGCCGAGGCGCTCGCCACGCTCGTCGACGAGAGCTTGCTGGCGCCGCCGCTGCACGGCACCACCGAGCTGCGGCTGCTGCTCGCCCGCTCCTACTTCCACTCCGCCCAGCTCGGCCGCGCCGAGCGGGTGACCCGGGCGATCCTCGCCGACGTGCCCGACGACGCCTACGCCAACCTCGTGCTGGGCCGGACCCTGCAGCGCCAGGGCCGGCACGACGAGGCCAAGCCGCACCTCGCGATGGCCGAGCTCCTCGGCGGGTATGCCGGGTCGGGTCGCCTGCCGCGCGAGGAGCGGGGCGCCGACGGGTGACCGACTACGGCCACGGCCTCGAGTTCGGGCTGTTCCCCTCGCCCGACGCAGCCTCGGCGCACCACGTGCTCGAGCTGGCCGCCGTGGCCGAGGTCAGCGGGCTCGACCTGCTGACCGTGCAGGACCACCCGTACCAAGCGCGGCACCTCGACGCCTGGACGCTGCTCTCGGTCGTCGCGGCCCGGACCTCGACCCTGCGGGTCGCGCCCAACGTGGCGAACCTGCCGCTGCGCAACCCCGTCGTGCTCGCGGGGTCGGTGGCCTCGCTCGACATCCTGAGCGGGGGCCGGGTCGAGCTCGGCATCGGCACCGGCGCCTTCTGGGACGCCATCGAGGCCGCCGGCGGAGTGCGGCTGTCGCCGGGGGAGGCGGTCGGCGCGCTCGAGGAGGCGATCGGCGTCATCCGGGCGATGTGGGCGGGCTCGGGCTCGGTACGCCTCGACGGCGTGCACCACCGGGCGATGGGGCTGCACTCGGGGCCGGCGCCCGCGCACCCGGTGGGCATCTGGGTGGGCGCCTACAAGCCGCGGATGCTGCGGCTCACCGGGCGGCTCGCCGACGGCTGGCTGCCGAGCCAGGGCTACGCCGCCCCGGAGATGCTCGGCGAGCTGAACGCGCGGATCGACGAGGCGGCCGTGGCGGCCGGGCGGGCGCCCGAGGCCGTGCGGCGGCTCTACAACGTGTCGGGGTCGTTCGGGTCCGGTGGCGGCTTCCTGCGTGGGCGGCCGTCGGACTGGGCCGAGCAGCTGGCCGGGCTCACCCTCGAGCAGGGCATGGCCACCTACGTCCTGGGCACCGACGACCCCGACGACGTGCGGCGCTTCGGTGAGGAGGTGGCGCCTCGGGTGCGTGACCTCGTGGCCACCGAGCGCGAGCGTCGGGCAGGGGCGGCGGATGCCGTGACGTCACGTCCTGTCGAGGTTCGCTCGGCACCCTCGCGTGCGGCCACGGGGGCGAGGGAACCCGGTTCGGTCACAGCGGCATCCGCGGCGTCCGCGACGTCCGCGCCATCCGCGGCGTACGTGGAGGTCGTCGTGCCGACACCCGACGACGGGACCCGGCTCACCGGCATCCTGCCGTGGGACGAGGCGAGCCGGCCCACCTACCCGGTGCGGCCCGACCCGGCGGAGCAGGCGGCCTACGGCCCGGCCCAGCTGGCGGTGCCGCGCCACCTCAAGGAGGTGCACGACCACCTGCGGGCCGAGCTGACCCAGGTGCGCGACGTCGTCGAGCAGGTGGTGCGCGGACACCTCGCGGTGGGGTCGGCCCGGTCGGCGGTGAACGCCATGACTCTGCGCCAGAACAACTGGACGCTCGGTGCCTACTGCGAGTCGTACTGCCGGGTGGTGACCGGGCACCACGGCCTCGAGGACACCGGCATCTTCCCGCACCTGCGGGCGAACGACCCCGACGCGGTGCCGGTCGTCGACCGCCTCGAGGAGGAGCACGAGGTGATCCACGACGTGCTCGACGACGTCGACCGTTCGCTGGTGGCCCTCGTGGCCGACGAGCCGGGCGCCCTCGACCGCCTCCAGCGCGTCGTCGACCTGCTCACCGACACCCTGCTGTCGCACCTCGCCTACGAGGAGCGCGAGCTGCTCCACCCGTTGGCCCGCCACGGCTTCTACCGCTGAGCGACCGCCGCCGGCCCCGATCGGTGCACGACGCGTTCGACAGCCCTTGTCGCCGCGGTCACCGTGTGGTTGCGTGAGCGGCACCGTCCGCGCCGCTCGGCGAGGCAACCACGACGAGGTGGGATCCATGGGCTCGACGTACGACTACGTGATCGTGGGAGCGGGGTCGGCCGGTGCTGTCGTCGCCGCCCGGCTGACCGAGGACCCGGACGTCCGGGTGTGCCTGCTCGAGGCAGGGGGCCCGCCCCCTGCCGCCGAGCTGATGCCGGCCGCCGTGGCCTCGCTGCAGAACGACCCCAGCACGGACTGGATGTTCACCGGCGACGCCGGAGGGGTCGGCAAGGGTCTGGTCGGGGGCCGGATGATGGTGCCCCGCGGCAAGATGCTCGGCGGCACGTCGGGCATCAACTACATGGCCTACGTGCGCGGCCACCCCGGCGACTTCGACGACTGGGCCGCCGGCGGCGCGCAGGGCTGGTCCTACGCGGAGGTGCTGCCCTACTTCCTCAAGGCCGAGGGCTTCGTGCACAGCACCGAGCTGCACCCCGACCTCGACGCCCACGCCGGCGACGGGCCGGTGGGGGTGTCGGTGCGCGAACCGGTGCTCCCGGCATCCACCCAGTTCGTGGAGGCGGCGGGCAGCACCGGGCTCAAGCAGGGCGACTACAACGGCCGCGACCGTCGCGAGCCGCAGGGCGTCGCCTCGTTGTTCCAGACGACGACCCGAGCCGGCAAGCGCAGCTCGACCTTCCATGCCTACCTCGAGCCCGCGATGGAGCGGGAGAACCTCGCCGTCGTCACCGGCGCGCTCGTGGAGCGCATCGTCATCGAGGGCGAGGGAGCCGACCTGCGCGCCACCGGGGTGCGCTACCGCACCGCGGACGGCGGCTCCGTGGAGGTGCACGCCGGCACCGAGGTGCTGCTCTGCGCCGGCGCCATCGGGTCGCCGCACCTCCTCATGCTCTCCGGTGTGGGTGCTCGCGACGCGCTGGCCGGCGTCGGGGTGGACTGCCTGCTGGACCTGCCGCACGTCGGGCAGCACCTGAAGGACCACCTGCACACCCCGCTGATGTTCGCCGCGGACGGCATCGGCGAGACCATGCTCGAGATCGCGATGTCCCTGGGGCCGGACGCGCTGCGGGCACCCGCCGGCCCGCTGCCGGCGGACCCGGCCGACGACGTCGACCTGCCCGAGCCGTTGGCGGCCGCCAAGGCCGAGGCCGAGCGCCGACTCGTCGAGTGGTTCACGACGGGCCGGGGCCTGGCGTCGTCCTCGTTGTACGACGCCGTCGCGTTCTACTCGACCGGCCTGGGTGACGAACACACCCACGACGCCCAGATCGGCTTCCTCGCCTGTGGTTACACCCCCGCCATCTGGGAGGGCGTCTTCCGCATCCCGGCCTCGGCCTTCTTCCACGACCCGGAGGCGTTCCTCGACCCCACCCGTGGCCAGGTGGTCCTGCTGCCCAACCCGGTGCAGCCCCACTCGGAGGGGTCGGTGACCCTGGCCAGCGCCGACCCGGCCGTCGCCCCACGGATCGACCTCAACTACTTCGCCGACCCGCACGACGTCGTGGTCATGGTGGCCGTGATCCGCAAGGCCCTCGAGATCGCCGCGGCCTGGCCCGGCGGGGGGCTCGGCGACCCGGTCATCCCGCCGCACCTCGCGCAGGCCCACGGCCACCAGAGCGGCGCCGAGCCGAGCGACGCGCTGCTCGAGGACCTGGCCCGCCACTACGCGCTGACGGTCTACCACGAGACCTCGACCTGCCGGATGGGTGACGTGGTGGATGCCAGGCTGCACGTGCTCGGGATCGCGGGTCTGCGGGTGGCCGACGCGAGCGTCATGCCGAACATCGTGAGCGGCAACACCAACGCCGCGTCGATCATGATCGGCGAGAAGGCCGCCGAGCTGATCGCGACCGAGCACGGTGTGCGCCTGCACCAGCTGGTGGGCTGAGGGCCGGCGCGGCGAGGCCGACGCGGCTGCGCTCAGGGGCGCATCGACGCCGGGATCTCCTGCAGGGCCCATGAGTTGCCGTCGGGGTCGGTGAAGTACGCGTACTTCACGCCACCCATGTCGTCCACCCCGGAGACGTCGACGCCGCGCGCTCGCAGCTCGCTGCGAGCTGCCTCGATGTCGTCGACCACCAGGTGCAGGCCCTTCACCGGGCCCGCGGTCGGGTCGCCCACGCCCAGCACCACCGAGCACGCCGAACCGGGCGGGGTCAGCTGCACGATCCGCATGCCGTTGCCCGGCTCGATGTCGTGGTCGAGCCCGAACCCCACCTGCTCGACGTAGAAGGCCCTGCTCCGGTCGACGTCACTCGACGGGAGTGGCACGAGCTCGAGGCGCATGTCCATGACGGGTGGCTCCTTCGCAGGCAGACGGGGTGCTCACCCTACGGACACGCGGACCGTCCCGGTCAGCGGCCGGTGGTCGGAGCAGGGCGAGCCGCCGCAGGACGGGATGTCCAGCGCATCGGCCGAGTGTGGGCCGACGATGTGGTTGGCACGCACGAAGATCAGGTCGATCTTGGGCGGCTGACCACACAAGCCTCCACCGGTGCCCGGGGTCGTCGCCTCGCCGTAGCCGGGGCACCGGGCATCGGTGTCGTCGAGCTCTCGGTAGGCACCGGTGTTGGACGAGTTCTGGGCCGTGGCGACGGCCGGGGAGTACCAGGCGTCGAGGCGCCGGTACTGCGGCTGGGCGTTGAGGTCGCCCGCGAGCAGGACGGTGTCACCGGCAGCGTTGAACGACTCGAGCCGACTGAGCACCTCGCTGAGCTGGGTTGCCGTGGCCCGCTCGCCGTTGACGACGTTGTTCACCCAGGTGACGTGACTCGTGCAGAACCGCAGGTGCACGCGCGACGCCAGAGGAGCACACAGCAGCCTTCGCCCCTCCTCGGTGCCGTCGGAGGAGAGGACGAAGCGGCTCGCGTCGCCCAGTGGCGCCTTGCTGAAGATCGCCACCCCGAACGCTTGACCGCCGCAGTAGTCGGGGCCGTGCGGTTCGAACCGCGCGAAGTCGGCCCGGTCGTCGGGCCAACCGGCGGCCCGCAGGCTCACCACGAGCGCCCGGTACTGGTCCTCGCAGAGCTCGTTGAGCGCCACCAGCTGCGCCCCCGAGCCCTGGATCGCGCTGCTGACCGTGGGCACCAGCTCGTCGGTCACGGAGCCCCGGTGCATGGCCCAGCCGGCCACGTTCCACGTGAACACGGTGTACGTGGCGGTCATCCTCGCCTGCGCCGGCCAGGCCAGGCCGACGGCGACCGTCACCGCCACGACGAACCCCACGAGGGCTCGACGTGCTGCACGTCCACGGCGCGGTGTCATCGCCCCGATGATCCCACCTGCGGCCGCCGCCGGGCACGGCCTTCGCGGGCTTCACCTGCGCCACCCACGCCGGGTGGGCCGCCTCCGGCCGCAAGGCCGGTCCGCCGTCGGCAACCAGACTCAGGACGCGTGCGTGGCCTCGAGCGTGAGGAGGTGCTCCTTGGCGGCGGGCCCACCGGCATACCCACCGACACCGCCGGTCGCCGGCAGCACCCGGTGGCACGGCAGCACGATGCACAGCGGGTTCGCCCCGAGCGCCGTGCCGACCGCCCGGGCCGCACCGGGGTGCTCCACGGCCGCGGCCAGCCCGGCGTACGTCGTGCGCTCGCCGTAGCCGACCCGAGCGGCCAGCCCCGTGAGCACCTCGCGCTGGAACGCCGACGCCAGGGCCAGGTCGGCCCGCACGTCGACCGATTGGGCGGCGCCCGAGAGGTAGGCGGCCAACGCCCGGCGCGCGGCATCCGTGGGGGCCGGGTGCCGCAGCACCCGTGGGCTGACGGCGGCGGCGATGCGCCGCAACCAGCGGTCCTCGGATGCCGGGTCGCCGGCATACGCGCAGGTGACCACCGCGCCGTCGTCGCTTACGGCGACGAGCAGCCGCCCGACCTCGGTGTCCTCGAGCACGTAGGAGACGTCGGTGGGCTGGAGCACGGGCGGACCGGCCAGCGGCGGGTCGAAGGTGGCGAAGGGGTTGGTCATGGCAGGTCCTCGAGGTCGGAGAGGCCGGGCAGCTCCCGGCGGAGGGTGGCGATCGCATCACTGACGAGACGGCGGCTCATGCCCGGCGAGGTGCCGAGCGCCGCCGCCACCGCGCGGTGGTCGAGGTCGCCGACGAAGCGGAGCACGACGGCATCGCGCTGCCGTAGGGGCAACGCCGCCACCCGTGCCCACAGGGCCCCGTCGGGCGCCTCGGGCGGAGGGAGCGTCGGCGCCTGCGCCAGCAGCGAGGGGTCCTCGTGGGGGAACGAGCGCCGGGCCGAGCGGTGGTGGTCCATGGCGCACCGGTGGGTGATCGTGAGAAGCCACGAGCGCAGGTTGCGGGCGTGGGTGAGCCGGGGATAGGCCACCAGCGCCTGGGTCCACGCCTGCTGGGCGACGTCGTCGCCGGCGCCGGGGGCGAGGGCGTGGGCAAGCCGGGCGACGTCGCGCCAGTGCTCGTCGACGAGGTGCTGGAAGGGCGGAAGGCTCACGATGGTGCAACGGTAGGGGGCGCGCGCGTGTGAGGATTCAGGGGTGGCCGTCGAGAACCAGCCGGTGCCGCCCGGGCCGCCGGCAACGGACCGCCCGCTCGTGATCGCCCACCGGGGCGCCAGCGACGAGGAGCCCGAGCACACCCTGGGCGCCTACCGCACGGCCTTCCGCGACGGCGCCGACGGCGTCGAGTGCGACGTGCGGCTCACCGCCGACCACCACCTCGTGTGCGTGCACGACCGGAAGGTCGACCGCACGTCGAACGGCGCGGGGGTGGTCTCGGCGCTCGAGCTCGCCCGGCTCGAGGAGCTCGACTGGGCCTCGTGGAAGATCGCCGACCGGCCGGGCGACACCGAGTCACCGGAGTCCGACCCCGAGCGCGGGCACCTGCTGACCCTGCGCCGGCTGCTCGACACCCTCGTCGACACCGGCCAGGAGGTGGTGACCCTCATCGAGACCAAGCACCCGACCCGGCACGGCAACGACGTCGAGAAGACCCTGGTGCAGGTGCTGCGGATGTTCGACCTCGACGGCGGCGACCGGCCCGGGCGCCCGCACGTGCGGATGATGTCGTTCTCCAACCGGGCGCTGAAGCGGGCCCACAAGCTCGCGCCAGAGCTGCCGCTGGTCTACCTCGTCGACGCGACCCTGCCGGCGCTCACCTGGGACGGCAGCCTCCCCAAGGGCGTGGGCGCCGTGGGGCTCGACGTGCGGATGCTGCGCCGCCCCAAGGTGGTCAGGGCCTTCCAGCGCCGCGGACACCAGGTGTACGTCTGGACCGTCGACTCCCGCGACGACGTCGAGCGCTGCCTCGAGCTCGGCGTCGACGTGATCATCACGAACCGTCCCCGGCAGGTTCTTCGCCAGGTGGCGCGATCCGGCTAGGTTTGGCGGCGTGACCTCGAACTTCGACCACGACGACAGCCAGGACGAGGGCGCCCCCGGCACGCGGCGCACCGGCGAGACCGGCCTCGTCGTCACCGAGACGCCCGGGCCGGGCGTCGACAGCATCATCTGCACCCTGCGCGCCCCCCACGAGCCGGCGTCGGTCGGCAAGGTGCGCCGCGAGGTGGTCAACGACCTGCAGACCCGCGACCTGCCCGAGCAGCTCGTCGACGAGGCCGAGATGGTCGCCTCCGAGCTGCTCACCAACGCGGTGCGCCACGCCCGGCCGCTGTCCGACGGCACGATCCGGGTGCGCTGGAAGATCCGCGGCGACGTCGTGGAGGTCGAGGTGACCGACGGCGGCGGCGAGACCGTGCCCCGGCCGGCCCCGCGGACCGTGTGGCTGTCCTCGGGCCGCGGGCTGCGCATCGTGCGCTCGATCGCCCACGAGTGGGGCGTCACGGAGGACCGCACCGGGAACGTCGTGTGGGCCACCCTCGGCGGGCCGAGCCGGCGCCGGGCCACCTGAGCCCACCCGGTTAGGGTGCTCGCATGGGCAAGGCATCTCGACGTCAGCGCGGCACCGACACCACCCCCCGACAGACCCGGCCGGCACCGGCGCCGTTCGAGCGTCGCCCGTTCCAGGGGCTGTCGGGTGAGACCGACTGGGTCGCCCTGCGCGAGATCCTGCCGGCGGCCACGGCGGTGGTCTCCGTGCGCCCCGAGCACCTGCCCGAGGGCGCCCCGAGCGAGGTGACCGTCGCCACGGTGCTGCCGATGGCCTGGCCGGGCCTGCACCGCGCCGACGGCTCGGTGCTCATCGGCACCCAGTCGGGCAACGCCAGCGGCGACGCGTCGCGCGACCTCGCCGGCCAGCTGCTCGCAGCGCTAGCGGCCGAGCCCGGCCACCCCGTGGTCACCACGCCCCAGGTCACCGGCGACAGCCCGCGCCTGCAGGACGTGCTCGACGCCGACGCCCCGTTCGAGGTCAGCGTGCACGAGGGCTTCGACTTCTGGGTCGGCGGCGACGACCTCGAGGGCGAGGCCGCCGAGTCGCTCGAGCGCGCCAACGCCACCGTCGTGCCCACCGTCGCGTTGTCGGCGCTGCCCTCGGCCTACTGGGTGCGCATCGGCGAGCGGGCGCACATCCGCCTGGTGCTGCCCGACGACGAGGACGCCGCCACCGACGCGCTCGCCCGGCTGCACTCCGCCGGCGACGACACCCTGGGCGGCGACACCCGCCTGCTCGGTGCCTTCCGCGCCTGCGGCCTGCTGGTTCCGGTGTGGGACCTCGACCCCGGGCTGGAGGCCGCCGACCACGAGGACGAGCTGGCCGCCTGGGGCCGGCGGTATGCCGCCGCGCTCGCCTCGGACGCCTCGCTCACCGCCGACGAGCGCCGGGCGCGCTCCGGCCTGCTCAGCCGCCAGGTCACCCTCCGCTGATGAGTGCGATGGCGGCTCGGGTCGCCGCCGTCGTCCCGTGCAAGGACGAGGCCGACCGCATCGCGGCCACCGTGACGGCCGTGGCCGCCCTGCCGCAGGTGGGCCGGGTGGTGGTCGTCGACGACGGGTCGACCGACGGCACCGCCGACGCCGCCCGGGCCGCCGGCGCCGACGTCGTGCGCCACGAGCGCAACCGCGGCAAGGCCGCCGCGCTCGAGACCGGGGTGCGCCGGGTGCGCGAGCTCGAGCAGGCGGATGCCGTGGCGCACCTCGACGAAGCGGCGCACCTCGACGACGCGGCGTCCGACCACGACGCGGCGGCGCCGACGGCTGGGTGGCCCGCCGCGCTGCTCTTCGTCGACGGCGACCTGCAGGAGACGGCCACGAACCTCGGGGTGCTCACCGCCGCGGTGCTCGACGGCACTGCCGACATGACCATCGCGACGCTGCCCGCCCAGATCGTCGCCGGCGGTGGCCGCGGGCTGGTCGTCGGGCTGTCCCGACGCGGCATCGCGCAGCTCACCGGTTTCGTTGCGGTGCAACCGCTGTCGGGCATGCGGTGCCTCAGCCCCGCGGCGTTCGCGGCCGGCAGCCCCCTGGCCCGGGGCTGGGGGGTCGAGACGGCGCTCACCGTCGACGTGCTGCGGGCCGGGCTCACCGTGCTCGAGGTGCCCTGCGAGCTGCAGCACCGGGTCAGCGGCCGCGACTGGCGCGGGCAGGTGCACCGGGCCGAGCAGTACCGCGACGTCTGGTGGGCGCTCGTGCGCCGCGGCTGGCGGCCGTGGCAGCGGGGCTGACCGGCGACCAGCCGGGGCTGGTGGTCGCGGCGTCGTCGCTGACCCGCGCGCACCGGGTCTGCGTCGCGGTGGCGCTGGGGCTGCTGCTCCTCGTCGGCCTGTCCGCCCCGAACGCCGCCCAGCCCGACCTCGCCCCGCCCGGCTGGGTGCTCGTGCCCCGGCTCCCGCTCGAGCTGGGACCGGGGGCGGTGACCGCGGTGCTGTGGACGGCATACCTGCTCGGTGCCGTGGGGGTCTACCTCGGGCTGCGGGGCCGGGTGGCGGCGCTGCGCACCTGGCTGGCTCCCGGCATCCTCGCGCTGCTGGCCCTGCTGACCGCGCCGTTCGGCTCGGCCGACCACGTCAACTACCTGGCGTACGGCCGCATCCTCGTCACGGGCGGCAACCCCTGGGTCGACGCGCCGATCGGCTGGGCCGGCGGGCTCGACCCGATCACCAGCCGCGTCGAGGCACCGTGGACCACGGAGCCGAGCGTCTACGGGCCGTTCGGCACCCTGCTGCACGGGCTGTCGGCGTGGGTCGGGGGCGCCTCGCTGCGCGAGGGCGTGTGGGTGTGGCAGGTGGTGGTGGTGCTGTCGTGGGTGGCAGTGCGCGCCCTGCTGCGAGCCGTGCTCGACGACGACCTGCACGGCCGGGTCGACGTGCTGTGGACCCTCAACCCGCTCGTTCTCGGCGTCGGGGTGCTGGGGGCGCACATCGACACCGTCGCCACCGCCCTCGCGCTGGCGGCGGTGGTGGTGGCCGTGCGCCGGCCGGGGTGGCTGGGGGCGGCGCTGAGCGGCGTCCTGGTGGCGCTGGCGGCGTCGACCAAGTTCACGTATGCCGTCGTGGCCGTCGGCATCGTGGCGGCCTGGTGGGTGGTGGGCCACCGGTCGGGCGCCCTGGCGCGGCTCGTCGGGGCGCTGGCCGGGGGGTTCGTCGTGGTGGCCGGCGCGCTGCACCTGTGGGCCGGCCCGCACGTGTTCGACCAGCTGCTGCGCTCGCGGCAGGCCGTGTCGCTGGCCACCCCGTGGCGGCCGCTGCTCGAGTGGGGCCGCGACGGCATCGGCAACGGGCCGACCCGCACGCTCATCGGCATCGGGGCGGCGCTGCTCGCCCTGCTGCTCGCGTGGTGCCTGCTGCGCGCCAGCCGCCCCGCCGGCCGGGACAAGATCGACCAATTGGTCGAAGTTGCCCCAGGGCGGCGGGACGAGATCGACCAATTGGTCAAAGTTGACCCGGATGCCGGGGGAGGGTCGGGTTCCTCGTTCGCGCCGGTGGCGCTGTGGGTCACCGCGTGCCTGGCGCTGGCGTACTCGCTGGCCGCGCCCTACTCCCTGCCGTGGTACGACCTGCTGCTGTGGGCGTGCCTGCCGGCGGTGCTGCCCGGGCTGGTCGACCTCGTCGCCCTCGTGCGCCTGGCGGCCATGGCGGTCGCCTACGTGCCGGGCCGGGTGCTCGGCATGACGCCGGCCGTCGAGGACCTCACGCTGGGGGTGCGCCGCGGCGTCGTCCCGTGGGTGGGGCTGGTGCTGTGGGTGGTGGTCATCGCCGCCGGCGTGCGGAGCGGGTCTGCGCGGCGGCCCGGGCCTCGTCGAGCAGGTACGACACCGACACCGACACGATGAGCGGCACGGCGAGGGTCGCCGCGACGGCCGGGATCGCGACCCCGGAGTCGTTGATCAGGAACCCGATGGTGAGCGTGACGAGCAGCGCGATCAGGCCGGCGCGCAGCGTGGGGGCCCGGTCGTAGGAGCGCTGCATGGCCCGCGAGCCCCACGACGTGGGCCGCGCGAGCACGTAGATGACGAAGAGCAGGGCGGCCGGCACGAGCAGGGTGAGGGGCGCGTTGCCGAGCAGGAGCTCGTAGTTCTGCTGCGCCTTGCGCACCACGATGTCGAGGGCGTTGCCGTCGAGGATGGCCTGCACGAACTGGCCCAGGTGGCTGCGCGAGGCGGTCGGCCGCAGCCAGTCGGCCCCGGCCACGAGGAAGAACAGCCCCACGACAGCGAGCCCGAGCAGGAGCACCCGCTTCCAGGTCATCCTCAGCCCGAGCACGGCCAGGATGAGGTAGGCCAGCCCGGGCACCAGGGCCGGCGGGCCGCCACCGTCGGCGCCCCAGAACGGCATGGCGTCGATGACCACCGCGATGCC
>JBJMHU010000008.1:0-3311 GCA_045807225.1 Ornithinibacter sp.
GCCGCTTCGGCACAACACGCGGGCCTATGCCCTGACTGATCGAGGGCTGGCATTGCGCGAGGCGATCCTTGCACTGGGACGCTGGGGTGCCGAAGCGAGCTAGCCCGGCACGGCCCTCGGGCTGAACCGGTCTGGCCGCAGCCCTCGACGTCGTCGGAAGCCGGTGGGCCCTGCTCATCGTGGAGCGGCTGCTCGAAGGGCCGCAGCGCTACGGCGACCTCCAGCGCGACCTGGGAACGCCGACGAACATGCTCGCGACCCGCCTGCGCGAGCTGGAAGCTGCTGGCGTGCTCTCCCGCCTGCCCCTGCGGCACAACACCCGGGCCTATGCCCTGACTGATCGGGGGCTCGCACTGCGCGAGGCGATCACTGCACTCGCACGCTGGGGTGCCGAAGGGTGATCCCGCACCTCGGACAGGTGCGCAGCCGGGGCACCGCGATCTCCAGGGCTCGGTGAGGTGGTCGTCGGCACCTGGTGCGAAGCCGGCGCACCGTCACGGCGGGGGGCCCGGGGCATGCCGGTCGGCCCAAGGCCGGCTGAAGGGTGTCGTCAGGATGCCGACGTACCCTAGAGCGCATGTCCACCCTCGCCTTCGTCCTCGGTGTCCTGTTCATGGCCACCGGCGTCGCCGCCTCGATCGCGCTGCACGAGGTCGGCCACCTCGTGCCCGCGAAGCGGTTCGGCGTGCGGGTGACCCAGTACATGGTCGGCTTCGGACCCACGATGTGGTCCCGCCGGCGCGGTGAGACCGAGTACGGCGTCAAGGCGGTGCCACTGGGCGGCTACATCCGGATGATCGGCATGTTCCCGCCGCGCCCCGGCGACCAGCCGGGCACGGTTCGGGTGTCGAGCACGGGGCGGTTCAGCCAGCTGGTCGACGAGGCCCGCGCGGCGAGCCTCGAGGAGGTGCGGCCCGGCGACGAGCAGCGGGTCTTCTACCGCCTCCCGGTGCACCAGAAGGTCATCGTCATGCTCGGTGGGCCGACCATGAACCTCCTCATCGGCGTGGTCCTGCTCACCCTCCTCGTCACCGTGCACGGGGTGGCCACCGCACAGCCGGGGGCCGTGGTGGCCTCGGTGTCGCAGTGCGTGGTGCCGGTGACGAAGGCCGGTGACGCCACCACCTGCACCGACCAGCCGAAGACCCCCGCGCTCGCCGCCGGCATCCTGCCCGGTGACCGCTTCGTCTCCATCGCCGGCCAGCCGGTCGACGACACCACCGACGTCGGCACGCTCATCCGCCCCCGCGTCGGCGAGGCGGTGCCCATCGTGCTCGAGCGCGACGGGCAGCAGGTCACCGTCACGGCCACCCCCATCCGCAACATCGTGCCGGTCCTCGACGACAAGGGGCTGCCCGTCGCCGACGCCGACGGCACGACCCAGACCACCGAGGCCGGTTTCCTGGGGGTGCGGTCGGCCGCACCGGTGGCCTACGAGCCGCAGCCGGTCAGCGCGGTGCCCGGCATGCTCTGGGGTTACGTGAGCGGCACCGCCCAGGCCCTGGTCCACGTGCCCGAGCGGATGGTCGGGGTGTGGCAGGCCGCCTTCGGTGGCGCCGCCCGCGAGGCCGACAGCCCGATGTCGGTGGTCGGCGTGGGCCGAGTCGCCGGTGAGGCCACCGGCGGCAAGTACGACTCGTTGGTGGGCAGGTCCGCCGGCGACAAGCTGTGGTTCCTGGTCGGGCTGATCGCCGCCCTGAACTTCATGCTCTTCCTGTTCAACCTCATCCCGCTGCTGCCGCTCGACGGCGGCCACGTGGCCGGCGCCCTGTGGGAAGGCCTGAAGCGGGGGACCGCCAAGCTGCTCGGGCGCCCCGACCCCGGCTACGTCGACGTCGCCAAGGCCCTGCCGATCGCCTACACCGTGTCCACCGTGCTGCTCGGCGCCTCGTTGCTGCTGATCTACGCCGACCTCGTCAAACCAGTGAACCTCGGGGGCTGAGGCTCGCCGTAGGCTGGTGCGCATGTCCGTCTCCCTCGGTATGCCCCCCCTGCCCCCACCCGTCGTCGCCCCCCGTCGCGCCAGCCGGAAGATCAAGGTCGGCAAGGTCGAGGTCGGCGGGGACGCCCCCGTGTCGGTGCAGTCGATGACCACCACCCCGACCACCGACATCAACGCCACGCTCCAGCAGATCGCCGAGCTCACGGCATCCGGCTGCGACATCGTGCGGGTGGCCTGCCCGAGCCAGGACGACGCCGAGGCGCTGCCGGCCATCGCCCGGAAGTCACAGATCCCGGTCATCGCCGACATCCACTTCCAGCCGAAGTACGTCTACGCGGCCATCGACGCCGGCTGTGCGGCGGTGCGGGTCAACCCGGGCAACATCCGGCAGTTCGACGACCAGGTCGGCGAGATCGCGCGGCGGGCCAAGGCCGCGGGGGTCTCCATCCGCATCGGCGTCAACGCCGGCTCGCTCGACAAGCGCATCCTCGACAAGTACGGCAAGCCGTCCGCCGAGGCGCTCGTCGAGTCGGCGGTGTGGGAGGCCGGCCTGTTCGAGGAGCACGACTTCCACGACTTCAAGATCTCGGTCAAGCACAACGACCCCGTGGTCATGATCCGCGCCTACCAGCTGCTCGCCGAGCGTGGGGACTGGCCGCTGCACCTCGGGGTCACCGAGGCGGGGCCGGCGTTCCAGGGCACCATCAAGTCGGCCACCGCCTTCGGGGCGCTGCTCTCGCAGGGCATCGGCGACACCATCCGGGTGTCGCTGTCGGCGCCCCCGGTCGAGGAGGTCAAGGTCGGCATCCAGATCCTGCAGTCGCTCAACCTGCGCCCCCGCAAGCTCGAGATCGTGTCGTGCCCGTCGTGCGGCCGGGCCCAGGTCGACGTCTACAAGCTCGCCGACGAAGTCACCGCCGGGCTCGAGGGCATGACGGTGCCGCTGCGGGTGGCCGTCATGGGCTGTGTCGTCAACGGCCCGGGTGAGGCCCGCGAGGCCGACCTCGGCGTGGCCTCCGGCAACGGCAAGGGCCAGATCTTCGTGCGCGGCGAGGTGATCAAGACCGTGCCCGAGAGCATGATCGTCGAGACCCTCATCGAGGAGGCCATGCGCATCGCCGACGAGATGGGCGAGCCGATGGACGAGGAGTCCGCGGGCGTCCCGTCGGTCACCGTCAGCTGACCGGCGCCGCCCCCAACGCCACCCCGGAGGCAGCCCACGGACGCTACCGCCGCGGGCAGGCCAGCTGGGGGCTGGACACCACCGACCTCGCGACGGCGGTGCTCACGGGTAGCGCACCGCCTCTCGCTGCTCGGTGGACAGCTTCCGGTTGAGCGAGAACAACCGTCCGAGCACCGGCATGAGCAC
>JBJMHU010000009.1:0-29587 GCA_045807225.1 Ornithinibacter sp.
ATCGAGTCGATGAGGGTGCCGTCGAGGTCGAGCAGCACTCCGGCGAACGGCGCGTCGAACGGGCCCCGCGACGGCAGGGCGGACGGCGGAACAGGGGACACCGGCATGCCCGCCAGCCTAGGTTCCGCGGTGCACCGGTCAGAACCGGGCACCTACGAGCCGGGTCGATCTCGCCCCGGCACGGGGCGGTCGGGGTGGGGCAACTCTGACCTATTGGTCGATCTTGCCCCGGCGACAGGGGGTCGGGGTGGGGCAACTGTGACCTATTCGTCGATCTTGCCCCGGCACCGGGCGGTCGGGCTGGGGCAACTGTGACCTATTGGTCGATCTTGCCCCGGCACCGGGCCGTCGGGGTGGGACAACTCTGACCTATTGGTCGATCTTGCCCCCGCACCGGGCGGTCGGGGTGGGGCAACTGTGACCTATTGGTCGATCTTGCCCCGGCACCGGGCGGTCGGGGTGGGACAACTGTGACCTATTGGTCGATCTTGCCCCGGCGGGCGGTTCAGCGGCCGAGGAGCTCCCGCAACCGCATCGCGTTCGCCACGGCATACCCGAACTGGTCGTTGTTGAAGTAGCCGTAGACCCGGTGCCCGGCACCCTCCCACTCGAGCAGCCGGTCGGCCCACCACCGCAGGTCGTCCTCGCCGTAGGACCCGGCGTAGAGGTGCTCGGCACTGGGCCCGTGCCAGCGCACGTAGACCATCTCGCTGGTGGCCCGCAGCACGCACGGCAGGTGGGCGCCGCTCATCACCACGTAGGCGGCCCGGTGCCGCTCGAGGATGCCGAAGACGCGGTCGTCGAGCCAGGACGGATGCCGGAACTCCACCGCCGTGCGGATGCCGGCCGGCAGGTGGGCGAGGGCGTAGTCGAGCCGGGCGTCGTCGCGCTCCATCGTCGGCGGCAGCTGGACGAGGAACGGCCCGGCGCGGTCGCCGAGCAGCCGCATGCCGCGCTCGATGATCTCCGACCACCTCTCCGGTGCGTACAGCCGCTTGGCGTGGGTCAGCGCACGAGGGGCCTTCACGGCCAGCTCGAACCCCGCCGGGAGCCGGTCGTGCCAGCCGGTGAACACGGTGTCGCGGGGCCAGCGGTAGTGGCTGGCGTTCAGCTCCACGGTGTCGAGCCGCTCGGCGTAGAACTCCAGCCAGCGCCGCCGTGCCACCCCCGCCGGGTAGAACGGCCCGGCCCAGCTGTCGTAGGTCCACCCCGAGGTGCCCACCCGGATCGTCATCCCGGCATCCTGCCGCGCCCGCGGCGCCGACGGCGGGCTCCGAGCCCAGGCGGGTGCAGCCGCCCGACCTAGTCTGGTGCGCATGCCCGAGCCCACGAGCGAGCCGTCGGCCACGCCGCCGGCACCCGAGGGGGCTGCGCCCGTGGACGGGACCCACCTGCCCGGGAACGAGCCGGTGGGCCGGCCGCGCACGGCCGTGCTGAGCGCCACGGTCGCCGTCCTGGCACTGGTCGGGGGCTGGACCTGGGCCGCCGCGGTGCAGCCCGGCGGCTTCGACTCCGGCGCCGAGTCGATCAGCGCCCTCGCGGCGTCGACCACCCCGCACCGCTGGATCATGACGACCGCCCTGGTGCTCACCGGGCTCGCGCACCTCGTCACCGCGTGGGCGCTGGTGCCCGCGCGTCGCACCGGCCGGGTGCTGCTCGCCGCAGGTGGGGCGGCGACCCTGGCCGTCGCGGCCCTGCCGCTCCCTACGCGCACCGACTCGTCGGCAGAGCACACGGTGGTCGCCACCGCGTCGTTCGCGCTGCTCGCCGCCTGGCCGTGGTTCGCCGCCCGGCCGCGGGGACCGGTCGCCCTGGAGCGCCGGGTGGCCCGTCCGGCGGCCGCCGTCATGGGCGTCGCCGTCGCCTCGCTCGTCATCGGCCTGGGCGGCACGACGTTCGGCCTGCACGAGCGGGCCGTCGCCCTCCTCACCGTGGGGTGGCCGCTGGTCACCGCCATCAGCACCTGGTGGTGGGCCGGGCACCGGATCGCTCCGCGACGGGTGCGGCACGGGCTCGCCGTCGTCGGGCTGGTCGCGGCGTGCGCGCTGGCCGGCACCTCGGCCACGGCCGTCGCGCCGGCCACCGCGCAGACCCGGCACTACCAGGCGAGCGTCTCCCTCGACCCCAACCCGCTGGGCAGCGGTGAGCTGGTCGCCACCACGGCGTTCGGCGACCTCCGCCTGGAGTTCCAGGGCCTGGCTCCCGGCATCCGGGCCGTGCCGCAGGTCAAGGCCAACATCGCCGAGGTCCTCTCCCGCCCGGGCGTCAGCCTGGCCAGCCTGCGGCCCGGGCCCGAGGAGCTCAGCGCCGCCATCCGCGACGTCGCGGTGTCGATCATGGTGCGCTTCTCGCTCGGTGCGCTCGCCGTCGTCGCGCTCACGCTCGCCGGGTATGCCGTGCTGCGCCGCCGCCGACCGCCCACCGCGCTGCTCGTCGCGGGCCTCCTCGGCTGGCTGGTGTCGACCGCGGTCACCGCCGTCGCGCTGTACGCCACCTACCAGCCCGACCGCCAGGAGACCTTCACCTCGACCGGGGTGCTCGGCACCCTGCAGCGCAACCAGGGCATCCTCAGCGACGTCGAGACCCGTGCGACCCAGGTGGCGCCCTACCTGCGCAACCTCATCGCCCTGTCGACGGCCCTGCAGCAGAAGTACCAGGCGGCACCGCTGCAGTCCGACACCTCCTTGCGGGTGCTGCTCGTCAGCGACATCCACGCGGGCAACCAGTACGACCTGATGCGCACCATCGTGCAGGAGGAGGGGGTCGACCTGGTCGTCGACGCGGGCGACCTGATCAACTTCGGCACGGTCGAGGAGGCCGACGCCACCGGCCTGTTCACCGGCATCGCGTCCCTCGACGTGCCCTACCTCTTCGTGCGCGGCAACCACGACGCGAACAGCGCCACCGACACGGCCCTGCTCGACCGGCTCGACCGCATCCCCAACGTCCTGCTCCTCGAGGGCGCGAGCGGCGACTACACCGAGGTCACCGTGCACGGGGTGCGCATCGCCGGCTTCAACGACCCACGGTGGTTCGGTGACTCCGGCACCGGGACGCGGGCCAAGCAGGACCCGGCCCGCGAGGCGTTCACCGCCGCGTATGCCGGGCGGCCGGCGCCCGACCTGGTCGTCGGCCACGAGCCGTGGGCCGTCGAGGGCCTGGACGGCGGTGTGCTGGTCAACGGGCACATGCACTCGGCCGACCTCGAGGGCAACCGGGTGCAGGCCGGCACCTTCACCGGCGGAGGCCCGTTCACCCACTTCCTCGCGGATGCCGGGGGTGAGGAGCTGGTCGGCCAGCCGTCGGCCTTCGACGTGCTCACCTTCGGCACCGACTGCCGCCTGGCCACCCTGAGCCGTTACCGCTTCCGCGACGTCATCGAGGGCCGGCCGGCCTACGACGACGTCTCCCTGGTCAACGGGCGCCGCATCGACCGGCGCGAGGCCGACCCGGTCCGCACCTGCTCGGTCGACGCACCGCTGACGACGGTCCACGTGCCGGCCGCCAGGGTCGCGGGTGAGGACGGGCCGACCGCCTCGCCATCCCCGAGCTGAACGCCGGCCCGATCGGGCCGGTCAGCTGGTGCGGTCGCGGAGCATGTCGTCGCGCCACTCGGTGCCGGCCGTGGCGCCGTCACCGGCCAGCTCCTCCTCGCGGGCCCGCAGCTCGACCCGGCGGATCTTGCCCGAGATCGTCTTGGGCAGCTCGGAGAACTCCAGCCGGCGCACCCGCTGCCACGGCTGCAGGTGCTCGCGGGCGTACTCGAGGATGGAGCGGGCGGTCTCCTCCGTCGGCTCGTGCCCGGGGGCGAGCACGACGTAGGCCTTGGGCACCGCCAGGCGCACGGCATCCGGGGCGGGCACGACGGCCGCCTCGGCGACCGCCGGGTGCTCGATGAGCACCGACTCCACCTCGAACGGGCTGATCTTGTAGTCGCTGGCCTTGAACACGTCGTCGGTGCGCCCGACGTAGGTGATGTAGCCGTCGGCGTCGCGGGTCGCCACGTCACCGGTGTGGTACCAGCCGCCGGCCATCGCCTCGTCGTTGCGGGCGTCGTCGCCCGCGTAGCCGGTCATCAGCGGCAACGGGTGCGTGGCCAGGTCGAGGCAGAGCTCGCCCTCGCCCGGACCGTCGACCCGCTGGCCGCTGAGCGGGTCGACCAGCACCACCGGCACGCCGGGCAGGGGCCGGCCCATCGAGCCCGCCTTCAGCGGTGAGCCCGGCGTGTTGCCGACGGCGGCGGTCATCTCGGTCTGGCCGTAGCCGTCGCGCAGGTCGAGCCCCCAGGCACGGCGCACCTGCTCGATGACCTCGGGGTTGAGCGGCTCGCCCGCCCCGACGACCTCGCGCAGCGCGCCCGGGCCGCCGGACAGGTCGGCGTTGATGAGCATCCGCCACACGGTGGGCGGCGCACAGAAGCTGGTGACCTCGTGCTCGCGCAGCACGTCGAGCAGCCGGGCGGCGTCGAACCGCGCGTAGGACAGCACGACGACGGTCGACTCGGCGATCCAGGGGGCGAAGAAGCACGACCAGGCGTGCTTCGCCCAGCCGGGGCTGGACAGGTTGAGGTGCCGGTCGCCCGGCTGCAGGCCGAGCCAGTAGGCCGTGGACAGGTGGCCGACGGGGTACGACACCTGGGTGTGCTCGACCAGCTTGGGCCGGGCGGTGGTGCCCGAGGTGAAGTAGAGGAGCAGTGGGTCGTCGGGGGCGGTGCCGGGGTGCGGGAGCGGCTCGACGTCCGCGGCGTACGCGTCGGCCAGGTCGGCCCAGCCGTCGGTGGCGCCCACGCTGACCCGCACCAGGTCGGGGCCGAGGTCGGCGAACTTCGCGGTCTGGTCGGGGGTCGTCACGACCGCGCGTGCGCCGCTGCGAGCCACCCGGTCGGCCAGGTCGGCGGCACCGGCCGCCGTGGCCGTCGGCACGATGACGGCGCCGATCTTCATCACCGCGAGCATGACGTCCCACAGCTCGGCCCGGTTGCCCAGCATGAGCAGCACCGGGTCGCCGCGCCCGACCCCCAGCCCGAGCAGCCACCGCCCCACCCGGTCCGAGCGCGCGGCCATGGCGTCGAAGCTGACCTCCTCGCTCGAGCCGTCCTCGGCCACCACGACCAGCGCCCGCGCGTCGTTGCCGCGGGCGATGGCGTCGAACCAGTCGACCGCCCAGTTGAACTGCTCGCCCACGTCGGGCCAGGCGAACCGCTCGAGCGCCTCCTCGTGGCGCCCCCGCAGGGAGATCATCAGGTCACGTGCCTCGCGGTACCGCTCCGTCGCGCTCATGGCCCCATGCTGGCACCGCGGCCGCGGCGGCGGAACCTAGGTGCGCACGGTGGCCCGCTGCGCGACGTGCGGCTTGGGCCGGTCGCCGCAGCTCAGCGCGGCGTCGGGCAACGCCTCGGTGACGACGTCGACGACGGTCAGCTCGGGCAGGGGCGCCCGGCCGAGCACCTCGACGGTCGTGCGCTCCCCGTCGACCTCGACGACCCCCGGCACCACGTCGTCGGCGGATGCCGGGCCGTGGGCCTCGAGCGTGGCGACGAGCGCCGCCTGCACCGCCGGCTCCCAGCGTGTGGTCCCACGCAGGTGTGCCGGGTCGGTGCGACCCTGTCGATGGGCGCCGACCACCTCGGCGGCCGATGCCGGGTCGAGCCGGCCGAAGCAGGCGCCGTCGGGCAGCGTGAGCAACGTTCCGGCGAACCGGTGCCCGCCCAGGTGCGTCGTCTCCCAGACCTGGTCCGGGAAGGCGCGCGCCAGCGCGTTGACGATCGGCCTCCCGCGCACGGCGCAACAGGCGTCGCGGATGCCGTGCGTGCACACGAGCACCATCGGCTCGGCATCCTCGTGGCTGGCCGAGAGGGTGGCCCCCAGGGCGCGAGCCGCCTCGCGCAGGTCGGTGGCGGTGCGCCAGGTGCCGCGAACCCAGGTGCGCCGCACCGTGTCGACGGCGAACCAGTGCTGCTCCTCCGCGCCCGGCACGCGGCGGCCGGGCCGGCGCACGAGCAGCACCTTGCCGCCGAACGACGCGGCCCGTGCGTCGACCTCGGCGCCCACCGCGCCGAACAACGGCTCGGTGTCGGTCGGCTTCTTGGCCCACGGACCCTGGTGCTCGACGAGCAACCAGCGCGACGCGACGGGGGCGGTGCCGGCCTGCGGGTCACCGCGGCGCAGGGACGCGGCGGAGCAGCGCAGGGTTTCGGTCGGGGCCACCTCGCGATGCTATGCGAGGCGACGCCCACGGGCCTGTGTGAGCTCAGGGGTGAACAGCGAGGTGGACGTCATCACCGCAGAGGTAGATCCGCGGCTCGGTGCTGGAGTCCGGCACCGGCTCGTCGGTGCTGGACCGCACCCCCGCCTCGACGATGCGGCCGGTGCGTGGGTCGACGACCACGTAGCGCAGCGGCACGTCCGGTGCCCGCAGGTCCAGCGGCCCACCGTTCTCCTGGTAGGCGAGCACCAGCCCGCTCGGTGCGCGCAGGACCCGGGGGGAGATCGCCACCGTCCGGTCGGGCACCATGTCGGTGGTCGGCAGGCGGCCGAGGATCTTCCCGACGAGCCCCACGTAGGTGGACCCCTCGAAGTCGAGGGCCTCGCGCCACCCGGACGGCGGGTCGGCGAAGGAGGCGGAGTGCGCCGGCTCGTCGGGGTGGAGGCGCCACTGCCACAGGCTGGCGGCCCCGTAGACGACGCCCATCGTGCCGCCGGCGAACAGGTTGCACCACGCCTCGTGGCCCTGCCACCACCCGGCGGCCCGCTCGGGTCCGCCGGTGCGCTCGTAGGTGGGCTCGCCGTTCGCGACCGCCTTCACCGGCCGGTTGCGGGCCAGGTCGGCGACCCGCTCCGGCACGTGCTCGCCACCGTGGCCGGTCTGGCACCACTGGAAGTCGAGCCACTCCGCGTCCTGGTGGGCGTCGGCGACGGCGTGCGGCTGGTAGTGCAGGCCGGTGGGCTGCTCGTAGCAGTCCCACCCGCTCACCTCGCGACCACCGGCCTCGCACTGTGGCTCCTGGCCGGTGCCGTCGGCGCCGACCAGGTGGATGGCCGGCCGGGCCCCGTAGCGGGCCACCAGGTACCGGCAGTAGCGGGCGTAGTCCTCCGGCGACACGACGTTGCCGGCGACGGGTGGGCCCTTCCAGCCGAAGCCCTGGAAGACCGGCTGCAGCACCGCAGCGATGCCGCGGTCGGCCAGGGTCTCGCTGGTGCCGTCCAGGTACTGGAAGTAGCCCGCGTCCAGCTGCTTCAGCTGCCCCTCGGGCAGGTCCTCGAACCCGACGTCGAAGCCCTCGTCAGCGGTGCGGTCGCGCGGGCCCACCGTGTGCAGGTCCGGTTGCACCGACATCAGCAGCACCGCGTTGAAGCCCTTCGCCGACCGGTCGTCGGCGTAGGTGACCACCTGCTCGTGGGTCGCGCGCCACGGCATCGCCCAGGCGGTGTCGGCGACCAGGATGGCGGGGGTCCCGTCGGCATGGACCAGCGAACGGCCCCCCGCCGACATCCGCCAGAAGCCGTGCCGCCGGAAGGCCGTCTCCGTGGTCTCGTCGGTGGCGACGCACTCGATGGTGCCGCTGCGCCCGTCGACCTCGTCGAGGGGCGCGCGAGCCCGCACGGTCCAGTCCCAGCGACCCTCGAGGGTCGGCGCGAAGCGGATCCGCCAGGTGTTCGCGCCGTCCCAGAACGCCGGGCGGCGCAGCACGACGCCCTCCTCATGGACGAAGTCGGCCTCGAACCCGCCTTCGACGTACGGGTTGTCCAGGTGCACCACCGGATGGAAGACGAGCTCGGCCTCGTACCAGCGTCGGCAGGCGACCGTCGGTTCCACCACGGCACTCACCCGGACACGGTATCGACGGCACGTCACCCTTCACCAGATCGCTGTGGATATTCTGTCGAGGGTGACTGTGCATTCGCAACGGCACCGCCCGCGAGCGTGACCTGCGTGCGACAATCCATCAACTCGACCACCGCACCCGTGGAGGCTCTCGTGAACCGGCCACCGGCGACCGACCTGGCTGCCGCCCCGATGCTGCTGTCCGAGGACACCCGGCTGATGACCAAGGTGGCCCGGCTCTACCACGAGCAGGGCGTGCGCCAGCCCGAGATCGCCCAGCGCCTGAACATCTCGCAGCCCCGCGTCTCACGACTGCTGAAGAAGGCGGTCGCGACCGGCATCGTGCGCACCACGGTGGTGGCTCCGCGCGGCGTCTTCGCCGACCTCGAGGACGAGGTGGAGCGCCTCTACGGGCTCTCCGAGGTGGTCGTCGCCGACACCGACGACGAGGAGGACGAGCTGGTCATCACCCCCGCGCTGGGCGCGGCGGCCGCGTTCTACCTCGAGACCACCCTGACCGGCGGCGAGCGCATCGGCCTCTCCTCGTGGAGCTCCACGCTGCTGGCGACGGTCGACTCGATGCGGCCCCGGCACAGCCACGAGTGCGACTCGGTCGTCCAGGTGCTCGGCGGCCTCGGGCAGCCTTCGGCGCAGGCGCGCGCCACCCACATGGTCGGCCGGCTGGTGCAGGTGACCGGCGCGACCGCCACCTACCTCCCCGCCCCTGGGCTGGTCGCCACGGCGCAGACCAGGCGGGCCCTGATGCGCGAGGAGAGCATCGCCGCAGCCGTGCAGGCCTTCCCTGACCTCACGGTGCTGCTCGCCGGCATCGGCAGCCTGATGCCCTCTCCCCTGCTGCGCGCCAGCGGCAACGCCGTGAGCCCGCAGGACGAGGACCTGCTGCGCACGGCCGGCGCCGTCGGTGACGTCTGCATGCGGTACTTCGACGCCGCTGGCAACCCCGTCGACAGCCACCTCGACGACCGGATCCTCGGCATCGACCGCCGGACCCTGCGGCAGATACCCCGACGCATCGGCGTCGCCGGCGGCCGCCGCAAGCACGAGGCCATCCGGGCCGCGCTGCTCGGGGGCTGGATCAACACCCTGGTCACCGACAGCGCCACGGCCGTCTACCTGCGTCGGTCCGCGAGCTGACGACGGACGCCCGGGCAGCCACGTGCCCGCGCGTTCGTCCCTCGAGCCGTCGGCAGCCTCCGTGCTCACCCGCCCCCGTTGACACCTCGGGTCGCTGCGCCCTACGCTGACAGTGACTTCATTCACTACCGAATGGATATTCCATGACGCGTCCGGGCTCGGCGAACGGCTCCGGTGCCGTGCTGGCCGTGGACCAGGGGACGACGAACACCAAGGCCCTGCTCCTCGACGGCGACACCGGTGAGGTGGTCGCCGAGGGCTCGGCGCCCGCCGGCATCCGCTTCCCGGCGCCCGGCTGGGTGGAGCAGGACGCCGACCAGCTCTGGGACGCCACGGTCGCCGCCATCGACGCCTGCCTGGAGCAGCGGCCCGACACCGAGGTGGTCGGCATCGGCATCTCGACCCAGCGCGAGACCGCGGTGTGCTGGAGCCGGAGCACCGGCCGGGCCCTGGGCCCGGCGCTGGGTTGGCAGGACGCTCGCACCGCGGCGTGGTGCGACGACCTCGCTGCCGCGAACCCCCGCGCCGAAACGCTGGTCCACGACCGCACCGGCCTGGCCCTCGACCCGATGTTCTCCGCGCCGAAGTTCCGTGCGGCCATCACCACGGCGATCGACGCAGGCGCCGACCCGCGCGACGTCGCCGTGGGCACGGTCGACTCCTGGCTCGTCTGGAAGCTGACCGGCGAGCACCTCACCGAGCTCGGCAACGCCTCCCGCACGCTCCTGCTCGACCTGCAGCGGCTGGCCTGGCACGACGACCTTCTCGCCCTGTTCGGCATCGACGGGCACCACCTCGCCGAGGTCCGCCCCTCAGATGCCGGCTTCGGTGCCACCACGACGCAGCTCGGGCGACTGGGTGCCGGGGTCCCGGTCGCCGCCGCGCTCGCCGACTCCCACGCCGCGCTCTACCACCACGGCTGCACGCAGCCCGGCACGGGCAAGGCCACCTACGGAACCGGCACCTCGGTCATGAGCCCGACAGGTGACCTGCGCCCCGCGCCCGCGGGCATCGCCACCACCCTCGCGTGGCACACCGGTGGCCGGCCCACCTACGCCCGCGAGGGGAACATCGTCGCGAGCGGCTCGGCCCTCGACTGGATGGCGACGACGCTGGGCGCACCCGGCGGCGCCGCAGGCGGCGCGTTCCTCACCGAGCTCGCGTCGTCCGTTCCGGACAGCGCCGGGGTGTCCTTCGTGCCGGCCTTCTCGGGACTCGGGGCGCCGCACTGGGACCGCACCGCCGTCGGCATCGTCACGGGGGTCAGTGGAGGCACCGGGCGCGCGCACCTCGCCCGGGCGGCGCTCGAAGCGGTCGCGCACCAGGTCGCCGACGTGGTGGAGGCGATGGAGACCGACGCCGGGGCACGGATCGAGGTGCTCCACGCCGACGGCGGCGCCACGGCATCCCGCCTGTTGATGCAGCTCCAGGCCGACCTGCTGTCCCGGCCGCTCGAGGTCGCCGACAGCCCGGCCGCCTCCGCCCTGGGCGCCGCCCGGCTCGCCGCCGAGCGGCTCGGGGTCGCCCCGCCGGCGGTCGTCACGGGCGAGCGGGTCCACCCCACGTCCACCAGCCCCGCCGCAGCCCGCGCGGCCTGGGCCCGAGCCGTCTCCCGCGCCCGCGGGAAGTCCGTGTCACCGCAGACCCACGTCGCCGGTGACGGCGAGATCGAGAGGAACACCTGATGTCCGACTACCCACCCTTCGGGGCCGGCCTGTGGCACTTCGCGTCCTACCTGGACCGGTACGCCACCGACGGCTACGCGCCGCCCGTGAGCACCCTGGAGCAGATCGCCCGGGCCGGCGAGGTCGGCGACCTCTCGGTCGTCGACGTGCCCTACCCCTTCACCGAGGGGGTCACGGTCGAACAGGTCAGCCAGGCGCTGGCCGACAACGGGCTGGAGGCGATCGGGGTGACACCGGAGATCTACATGCGCAAGTACCGCAACGGCGCCTTCACCAACCCCGATGCCGCCGTGCGTGCCGACGCCATCGCCTTCCTCAACGAGGCCGCCGACGTGGTGCGCGCCCTCGGGGCGAAGTACCTCAAGGTGTGGCCCGGCCAGGACGGCTGGGACTACCCCTTCCAGGTGAGCCACAAGGAGCAGTGGGACCTCGCCGTGTCCGGGATGCGCGAGCTCGCGCTGGCCAACCCCGACCTCAAGATCGTCATCGAGTACAAGCCGCGCGAGCCCCGCAACAAGATGTTCTGGGACTCCGCCGCCAAGACCGCGCTCGGCATCAAGGCGATGGGCGTCGACAACGTCGGCGTGCTGCTCGACTTCGGGCACGCGCTCTACGGTGGCGAGTCCCCCTCTGCGGCAGCGCAGCTGCTCATCGACCACGGCCTGCTGTGGGGGATGGACGTGAACGACAACCTTCGCGGCTGGGATGACGACATGGTCGTCGGCACCGTCCACCCTGTCGAGGTCTTCGAGTTCTTCTACACGCTGAAGATCAACAACTGGGAGGGTGTGTGGCAGCTCGACCAGTTCCCCTTCCGCGAGGACACGGTCGAGGCCGCGCGGCTGTCGATCCGCTTCCTGAAGGCGCTGCACCGCGCCCTCGACGAGCTCGACGTCGACGCCCTGCGCGAGGCCCAGTCCCGGCAGGACGCCCTCGCGGCCCAGAAGCTCGTGCAGGACGTGCTGTTCGCCTGCATGCGGAGCGAGCCGTGAGCACGACCGAGGACCTCGTCCCCCACGTCGACACCGGCGCCGTCCCCGCCGGCACCCTGCGGGTGCTGGGTCGGGTGCCGGCCGACGCCACTCGTGCGGATGCCGTCGCACACCTCGCCGAGGCCGCGCGCCTCGTCCGTCGCCGCGACATCGAGATGATCAAGGCCTCCGGCCTGGGCCACATCGGCGGCGAGTTCTCGGTCATCGACATCCTGGTCACCCTGTACCTCTCGGCGATGAACATGTCGCCCGAGCTGCTGGGCGACCCGGAGCGGGACCGCTTCATCCTCTCCAAGGGCCACGCCGCGGCCGCCCTGTACACGACCCTCGCCGTGGCCGGCTTCCTGCCGCCCGAGGAGCTGTCGACCTTCATGCAGCCGCAGTCGCAGCTCAACGGGCACCCGGCGCGCACCAAGGTTGCTGCGGTCGAGGCGAGCACCGGGCCCCTGGGTCACGGGTTGCCGATCGCGGTCGGCACCGCCTTCGCCGGCGCGCTCGACGACTCCGCCCGTCGCACCTTCGTCGTGGTCGGCGACGGTGAGCTGCAGGAGGGGTCGAACTGGGAGGCGCTGATGACGGCCGGCAACCACCGGCTCTCACACCTGTGCGTGATCGTCGACCGCAACCGGCTCCAGCAGGGCGCCCGCGTCGAGGACACCAACGACCTCGAACCGCTGGGCGACAAGCTGGCGGCCTTCGGCCTGGAGGTCGTCGACGTCGACGGCCACGACCACAGTGCCCTGCTCGACGTCCTGGCCGGCGTGCCCGCGGCGTCCGGCAAGCCGACCGCCGTCATCGCCCACACGAAGAAGGGGCACCCGATCTCCTTCATGTCCGACAACGTCGCCTGGCACCACAAGGTCCCCACGGCCGAACAGGTCACCCAGGCCCTCGCAGAGCTGGAGACCACCTCATGACGACCGCCACCCCGACGGCAGCGGTGCTGCACGACTGCCGCGACGCCTGGGTCACGACCCTGGTCGAGCTCGCCGAGGCAGACCGCCGGATCGTCGCCGTCGTCAACGACTCCGTCGGCTCCAGCAAGCTCGGACCCTTCCAGGAGCGGTTCCCCGACCGCCTCGTCAACGTCGGGATCGCGGAGCAGGACATGGTCGGCGTCGGCGCGGGACTGGCCAACGGCGGCAAGATCCCCTTCGTCTCGGCGGCCGCCTGCTTCCTCACCGCCCGAGCGATGGAGCAGATCAAGGTGGATGCCGCCTACTCCCAGCACCACCTGGTGCTCGTCGGCCAGTCACCCGGCATGGCCTACGGCGAGCTCGGCCCCACCCATCACTCCATCGAGGACCTCTCGTGGCTGCGCACCATCCCCGGGCTGACCGTGCTGGTGCCCACCGACCCGGTCGAGACCGCCCAGGCCGTGCGGTGGGCGGCCGGTGCCGGGCGACCGGTCTTCATCCGGGTGAGCCGGATGGGCGTGCCCGACGTCATGCCGCAGGGCTACCAGTTCGCTCCCGGGCGAGCGGTCGAGCTGCGGCGCGGTGACGACGTCACCCTCGCCGCGACCGGCGTCACGGTCACCCGCGCCCTGGCCGCCGCCGACCTGCTCGAGCGGGACGGCGTGGCCGCGCGCGTGCTGGCGGTGCCCAGCATCAAGCCGCTCGACGGCGAGGCCCTGCTGGCGGCCGCGCAGGAGACCGCGGGCATCGTCACCGTCGAGGAGGCCCTCACCTCCGGCCTCGGTGGCGCCGTGGCCGAGTTCCTGGCGCCGCGCCGGCCGACGCACCTGCGGTTCGTGGGCGTCCCTGACTCCTTCGCCCCCACCGGCTCCATCGAGTGGCTGCTCGACCATTTCGGCATCAACGCCGAGGGCATCGCCACCAAGGCGCGCGAGATCCTGGCCACCGCCTGAGCCGGACGGCCGGATTGCCCGAGCTGGGCACCGGGCCGGCGGGACCGTGCGGTGAACCGCCGCGCCGGCCAGGTCCTGGCCGGCCTTCCGGGATCGACCACCCAAGCCCACTGTCGGCGGGCGAGGACCAGCCCGGCCGGCATCCTTCACGTGGGTGCCCAGGGGGTCGCCCCTGCAGCCGCCCGAGCACCCGAGCCGGAACGCACGCCCGGGACCCCGAACGGCGGGGTGGTCGGCGTCGAGTCGCGACCACCCCGCCGAGTTGCGGGGACGAGAACCGGACTAGCCGGCGACAGAGAAGTTGGTCACCTTGGCGGCGTTGTCGCTGTTGACGAGGACGCAGTCGACGGACTGCTTCTCGGGCTGGGTGGCCTTGCCGCTCTTGATGAACTCGTCGGCCTGCTGAACCGCCATCTCGGCGATCTGGCTGGCCGGCTGGAGCACGGTGGCCTTGATCTTGTCGGCCGTGATCGAGCTGACGACGTCGGGGCTGCCGTCGAAGCCGACCACGATGACGTTCTTCTTGCCGGCGGCGTCGAGGGCTGCCTGCGCGCCGAGGGCCATCGTGTCGTTGCCGGCGATGATGCCCTTGATGTCGGGGTGGGCCTGCAGGATCGTCTGGGTCTTGGCCAGCGCCTCGGCCTGGTCCCAGTTGGCGGTCTGCTGGGCGACCATCTTCATGGCAGGGATCTGGTCGAGGATGTCGTGGTAGCCCTTGGAGCGCACGCCGGCGTTGGTGTCGGTCTCCTTGCCGGTGAGCTCGGCGTACGAGCCGGTGTTGGCCATCAGCTTGGCGAACTCCTGGCCGCCGAGCGAGGCACCCTGGGCGTTGTTCGACACGATCTGGGCGGCCGCGACACCGGTCTGGTTGATCTCGCGGTCGATGAGGAACGACGGGATGCCGGCGTCCTTGGCCTTCTGCACGGCCGTGACCGTCACGTCGGCGCCGGCGTTGTCGAGGATGATCGCGGCGGCCTTGCGGGAGATGGCCGTGTCGAACGCCTGGCTCTGCTTGGTCGGGTCGTCGTCGTGGCTGATGACCAGGGTCTCGTAGCCGAGCTCCTTGGCCTTGGCCGCCGCGGCATCCTGCTCGGCCTTGAAGAAGACGTTGTCCGGGGACGGGGTGATGATGACGACCAGCTTCGAGCCACCGGCGGCCGAGGAGGCCGCGGCGCTGGGGCTGCTGGATGACGCGTCGTCGGAGCTGCCGCAGGCCGCCGTGGCGAGGGCCAGGGCCGCCGCCGCGATCGACACGAGCACGCGGCCCATGGGGGAGGTGTGACGGAACATCGTTGTCCTTTCGAGGTGCTACGGGGTCGGGGGTGGACGGAACTCGTGTGCGGGTGACGACCAGCGCGCTGCCGGGTCCCGAGCTCGCCGGGCCGTGGCCCCCGGCCGGCGGCTCACGCCGTGCGCCCGGAGAGGCTCGACTGGAGCCGCTGCTGGGCCTGCTCCATGACGATGGCCAGGATGATCACGGCGCCCTTGACCACGGACTGCCAGAAGGTCGAGACCCCGATGAGCACCAGGCCGTCGGCGAGGAAGCCGATGACGAAGGCGCCCATGACGGTGCCGACGATCGTGCCCCGGCCGCCGCTGAGCGCCGTGCCACCGAGCACCGCCGCCGCGATGGCGTTGAGCTCGTAGGTGGTGGCCGTGTCGGGATAGGCCGCGCCCAGCTCGGAGGTCAGCAGCATCCCGGCGAGCGCGGCGCAGGCGCCGCTGATGACGTAGACGGCGACCGTGATCCGCGAGACCCGGATGCCGGCGAGCACCGCGGCGCGGTCGTTGCCGCCGACCGCGTAGACGCGACGGCCGAAGGGGGTCTTCGACGTCACGACGATCGCGACGGCGGCGACGAGCACCATGACCCACACCGCCACCGGGATGCCGAGCCAGCTGTCCACGCCGATGACGTGGAAGCCCTGGTTGCCGTGGGCCTCGCTGCCGGCGAGGTTGGGGAACGTCCCGCCGTTGCTGATCAGCTGGGCGGCGCCACGGGCGACGTACAGCATGCCCAGGGTGGCGATGAAGGGTGGGACGTGGAACTTGGTGATCAGGCTGCCGTTGACCCACCCGACGAAGCAGCCGACGAGGATGCCGACCAGGATCACCACGACCACGGACAGGTAGACCACCCCGCCACCGGGCAGCGGCAGCCCACTGAACAGCAACCCGCCGACGATCATGCTCGAGAGTCCGGCGATCGAGCCGACGGACAGGTCGATACCGCCGGTGAGGATGACGAACGTGACGCCGATCGCGAGGATCGCGTTGATGGCCACGTGCTTGGTCATCACGATGAGGTTGCTCGAGGTCAGGTAGTCCGACGAGATCGTGCCGAACAGGATGATGAGCAGCACGAGCACGACCACGGTGCGTCCTCGCAGCAGAAGCAGCCCGAGCTTGGCGAGCTGGTCGCCGCGCGAGCTGCCGGGTGCGGTGTCCGGGGTCTGCTTCACGGGCTCGACGGTCTGGACCTCGGCGTTGGTCATGCGGTGGCCTCCGGGTCGGGGGTGGGGAGCACGTCGGACCCTTCGGCCACGGCGGCGAGGATGCGGTCGGACGCGGAGGCGGCGACGAGCGCCTCCTCGGTGATGCCCTCGCCGCTCAGCTCGGCGGTGATGCGGCCACGTGCCATGACGAGCACGCGGTCGGCCATCGCCTTGACCTCGGCGAGCTCGGAGGAGATGAAGAGGACCCCGAACCCGGCATCCGCGAGGTCGGTCATGATCTGGGCGATCTGGCTCTTGGCCCCGACGTCGATGCCGCGGGTCGGCTCGTCGAGCAGCAGCACCACGGGGTCGGTGAGCAGGGCCCGGGCCAGCACCACCTTCTGCTGGTTGCCCCCGCTGAGGGAGGTCACCGGTGCGCTCAGCCCGGGGATCTTGATGGCGAGCTCGCGGACCTTGTCGCCGGCGATGGTGCGCTCCGAGCGCTGGGGGATCAGGCCCTGCCGCGCGATGGCGCCGATGGTGGACAGCAGGACGTTGTCGCTGACGCTCATCGTCTGCACCAGGCCGTCGCGCTGCCGGTCCTCGGGAACCAGGGCCAGACCGGCGTGCTGCCGAGCCCGCACCGTGCTGCCGGCGACGATCCGCCCCCGGACCCGGACCGTTCCCGAGGAGGGGCGACTGCCCATGAGTGCCTCGACGAGCTCGGTGCGACCCGCGCCCATCAGGCCGTAGACCCCGACGACCTCGCCGGCCCGGACCGACAGCGACACGTCGTCGACGAGGGGCCGCTGCGGGCCGGGCACGGTGATGCCGGTGACCTCGAGCAGGACCTCCCCCACCTCCCCGGGCGTCCGGGCGAAGAGCGTCTCGGGGTCCTGCCCCACCATCTGCCGGACGATCCACCCCGTGTCGGTCCTGGACATGTGCTCGTGGGCGACGACGGCCCCGTCGCGCAGCACGGTCACGTAGTCGCCGATCCGGCGGAACTCGTCGAGCTTGTGCGAGATGTAGATGATCGTGACGTCGTCGTGGCGCAGGTCGTCCATGACGCCGAAGAGCACGTCCACCTCGTGGTTGGACAGTGCCGAGGTCGGCTCGTCCATGATCAGGATGCGCACGTCCTCGAGCAGCACCCGGGCGATCTCCACCAGCTGCTGCTTGCCGATCGGCAGGTCGCCGACGAGGGCGTCCGGGTCGAGCTGCTGCTGCCCGAGCCGGGCGAGGACCGTCGCGGTGCGTTCCCGCTGGGCGGCCATGTCGACGAAACGCCGGCCGCGCCGCAGCTCGCGGCCGGCGAAGAGGTTCTCGGCGATCGACATGTTCGGGAAGAGGCTCAGCTCCTGGTGGATGATGCCGATCCCGAGGCCGATGGCGTCGCGGGGACTGCTGATGTCGACCGGTTCGTCATCGAGGAGCACCTGTCCCGAGCTCGGCTGCTCGGAGCCGGCCAGGATCTTCATCAGCGTCGACTTGCCCGCACCGTTCTCTCCGACCAGCACGTTGACCTTGCCGCGGAACGCCTCGAAGGTGACGTGCTTGAGGGCTCGCACCCCGCCGTAGCTCTTGGTGACGTCGACGGCCCGGAGCACGACCTCGTCGTCGCCCCGGTCCAGCGGGACCCTTGCTCCGGCAGTGGCGGACGACGGGACGTCGCCGGGAGCCTGGGTCACGACGCCGGCTCCAGCTGCGTGGGGACGACCAGCACGGCGCCGGGAGCCACCAGCGAGAAGGCTCCCGCGAAGTCGACCTTCTTGCCGACGAGGTCCTTGGCGTCGACCTTCGCCAGCACGTCGCTCTTCACCCTGTCGTTGAGGCCGGTTCCGGCGTCGGCGTAGTCGAGCTGGTTGGTGAAGTCGCTGAACTTGACGAACTTGACCGCATCGCGCAGTGCGGTGCCCGCGATCACGGGCCCGGTCACCACCTGGACGGTGGAGTCCTTCCCCTCCAGTCCGTCGACCTTCACCGTGACCGGGTGGCTGGGCGACTGCTCGTCCACCTCGGTGACGGTGCCGGTGCCGCGCACGAGGAAGGCGTAGGGGCTGCCCGTCCCGGCCTGGCTCCCGTACTGCTTGCTGGCCGCGGCCTGGTCGGCCGCCAGCGCCGGCAACAGCGTCGTGGCGTCCACGGCATCCGCCTGGACCGCGGGCAGCACCTTGCTCTGCCAGATGCCGTCGACGAACGTCTGCTTGTCGAAGGCCGCCTTGCCCCCCGCTCCCGCACTCGCCTGCCCCCCCGCCGGCACGTAGGTGTACACCCCCGGCACGCGGGAGCACCCGGCCAGTCCGCCGGCCACCGCAAGGGCCAGCAGCATCAGGGCGGCGCGCCGACCGCGCCGGTGCGGGTGCATAGCCATTCGCCAGTGAACGAACATACCGTGATCATGCATGGGGACACCGCGCGCTGTCAACGGGTCGACGGTCGCTCGTCACGACCGTGACGCGAACGACACCTCAGTTGCGCGGGTCGTGCCCCGAGAGGTGCCGGCGAGCGGAGGCTCAGCGCCGCGCCTCGGGGTAGCGCAGGTCGATGTGGGAGAACGTGGCCACGAGGTCACGGCGGTAGCCGTCGACACAGGCCAGCCCCACCATGGTGCCGGTGAAGCCGTCGACGGCCTCGTCGGACATGAACGTGGCGTCGAGGGCCGGCCCCAGCCAGCGGTGGTCCCCCGGTGCGTCGCCCGGTGCCCACCAGAAGCGGACGAGCCCGTCGTCGAGGTCGGCGCCGAGCACGACCGGGCCGTCCGGCAGCGGCTGCCGGGTGTCGAGGTGCTCGGTCTTCACCCCCGCCTCCACCGCGAGCACCGCCGCCACACGGCATCCCAGGCTCTCGCTGGCGTAGATCCTGGCGAACAGGAGGTTGCGTTCGTCGTAGATGACGACCAGCCCCGCGCACTGCGAGAGGTGCCGAGGCGCCACGTCGACGCGGGTCTCGACCGAGGCCGTGAACCCCTGCACGGGAGTCGCCACGACCGAGCTCTCCTGTCGGGACGTCACGGCGTGGCCACCGCGCAGCCGCAGGCCGGGCCCGTCGCTCGCCACCGTCAGCCAGTCGTCGGTGGCCGGTCGCCGCAGGGTGGAGAACCAGGGGTCGAGCCCCGGGCCGCGGAACTCACTGCGCCGGCTCAGGTCGACGGCCTCGTCGCTCGGCGGCGCACCCGCCGGCGACGGCGTCCGCAGCTGGGCCACGGTTCCTCCGGTGCTCAGCCGCAGCCACCCGTCATCCGACCAGTGCACCTGTTGCACCGCGGTCTCCCGGCCGAGCATCGAGCGGTGGTCGGGGCCGGACGGGCGCGCACACAGGTGGGCGACGTACCACTCGCCGTGCGGGGTGCTCACCAGGGACCCGTGGCCGGCCTTCTGCAGGGCGGCGTCCGGGTTGAACCACCGGGGTCTGAGATGGTCGGGGTCGCCGCGCCCCTCGATCTGGGCAGGGTTGCTGGTGAGGAACGGGTTGAGCGGGTCCGCCTCGTAAGGCCCCTCGATCGTGGCCGACCTGGCCAGGGTCACGCCGTGCGCGTAGCCGGTGCCTCCCTCGGCAGCCATGAGGTAGTACCGACCGTCGTGCCGGTAGAGGTGGGGGGCCTCCAGGCAGCCACGCTCCGAGCCGCCCCGGTAGATGCGGCGCGACTCCCCGACCAGGCAGCGGCGGTCGGGGTCGTACTCGTCGAGGACGATGGCCCCCGGGTGCTCGTAGCCCTGCCGGGGGTCCCACTCCAGCGCCACCAGCCAGTGCCGGCCGTCGTCGTCGTGGAAGAGCGACGGGTCGAAGCCGACACTGTGCAGGTATGCCGGGGCGCTCCAGGGGCCGCGGACGGTGGGTGCGCTCACCACGAAGTTGTCGACGTCGAAGTAGCGGGCCGCGGTGCTGCGCACCACCGAGTAGGTCAGGTAGAACGTGCCGCTCGCGGGGTCATGGCTCAGGTCAGGTGCCCAGATGCCCTCGTGGCTCGCCAGGCCCCGCAGGTCGTGGGTGCCGGGCGGCAGGGCGTGCCCGACGAGCTCCCAGCGTTGCAGGTCGCGCGAGTGGAACAGCGCGATGCCGGGATCCCACGCGAACGTCGACGTGGCGAGGAAGTAGTCATCCCCGGTTCGCACCACCGACGGGTCGGGGTGGAAACCGGGGATGACCGGGTTGTGGATCACGAATGCGCAGTTCGACAGCGGATCTGGGCGACCGCCGTCAGGTGCGGGCCAACGACGTCGAGCCGGCCCGCTTGCGGGTCAGCGCGTCGATGGTGGCCGCGAGCATCAGCACGCCGCCGGTGACGATGAACGTGATGCCGGCGGAGTAGCCCAGCAGGCCCAGGCCGTTGGTGATCATCGAGATGAGGAACGCACCGACGGTGGCCTGCATCAGGCGGCCCCGGCCACCGAAGAGGCTGACACCGCCGATCACGGCAGCACCCACGCCGGACAGCACGACGTCGCGGCCGGTCGAGGACTGCACGACGCCCACCTGGCTGACGGTGAACAGCCCGGCGACCACCGCCAGCATCGAACAGATGATGAACGCGGAGACCCGCACCCGGGTGACGTTGATGCCGGCACGTCGGGCACCTTCCGGGTTACCGCCCACGGCGTAGATGTGCAGGCCGAAGCGGGTGCGGTCGAGCACGAGCTGTCCGACCCAGAGGATCGCCAGGGCGAGCGGCACCACGATCGGCACGCCCTCGACCACGAACGCGCCGGTGGAGCGGTTCTGGTTGAGGAAGAACACGAGGAAGCCCACGCCCAGCACGACCGCCCCGAACTGCAGCCACAGCATGCTGATCGGGCGCACCGGCATCTTGTACTTCTGGCGCCGCCCGCGGTCGTAGAACGAGGTGGCCAGCGAGATCACGCAGACGACCACGAACATCACCCAGCCGGCCCAGATGGGCATGTTCTTGTTCATGATGGCGACGACGGCGGGGGTCTCGATGCGGTAGGACCCGGCGTCGCCGAGCATCACGAGCATCAGTCCCTGGAACGCCAGGAACAGGGCGAGGGTCACGACGAAGGATGGGACCCCGATCTTGGCCACGAAGAACCCGATGGAGGCGCCGATCAGGCAGCCGACCAGCAGGGAGACGACCAGGGCCAGGACCCAGTTGAAGTGCTGGTCGTTGACCAGCCGGATGAAGACGGCCATCCCGACGCCGCCGGTGATGCCGGCCGAGAGGTCGATCTCGGCCATGATCAGCAGGAAGGTCAGGGCGATCGCCAGGATCATCAGCGACGCCGTCTGGGTGAGCAGGTTGGCGATGTTCTTGTTGGTGAGGAAGAACTCGCTGAGGAACGAGAACAGCACCCCGAGGACGAGCACGCCGGCGAGCGCCGGCAGCATGCCCATCTCACCGGAACGCACCCGGCGGAAGTAGTTCTGGAACTGCTCGCTGATGCTGCCCTCGTAGCCGGTGGCGATCGCCTGGACGGCCGCTGCGCCGGCGTCGGCCTCGGACTGAGTGCGGGTGTCGGTCATCTCAAACGCCTTCCACTACGGCCGGGTCCTTGATCTTGCTTCCGGTGATCCAGCCGACGACCTCGTCGTAGGTCGTGTTCTTCGTCTCGAGCTGCGCCACCATCGTTCCGAGGTAGAGCACGTTGATGTAGTCGGCCACCTCGAAGACGTCCGCGAGGTTGTGGCTGATGATGAGCACGGCCGTGCCGGAGTCGGCGAGCCGGCGCACCAGTGCCAGCACCTGCTCGGTCTGGGCCACGCCCAGCGCGGCGGTGGGTTCGTCGAGGATGACGACCTTGGCCTCCTGCAGCACCGCGCGAGCGATGGCAACCGTCTGGCGCTGACCACCGGAGAGGGAGGAGACCTTCTGGCGCACCGACTTCAGGGTGCGCACGGACAGGGACTGCAGCGTGCGGGCCGCGGCACCCTCCATGTCGGGCTGGTCGAGCATGCCGTGCGCGGTGCGTTCACGGCCGAGGAACATGTTGTTGACGATGTCGAGGTTCTCGCAGAGGGCGAGGTCCTGGTAGACGACCTCGATGCCCAGGCCCGAGGCGTCGTGGGGGGTGCTGATGGTGACCGGGTTGCCCTCGAACCTCACCTGCCCCTCGTCGTAGGGCTGGGCTCCGGAGAGTCCTTTGATCAGGGTGGACTTGCCCGCCCCGTTGTCTCCCACCAGCGCGGACACCTTGCCCGGGTGGACCGACATCGTCACGCCCTTGAGGACGTCGACGGGGCCGAAGCTCTTGCGGATGTCTTCGAGTTCGATCAGTGCACTCATCGCCACTCCTGCGGCTTTAGTTCGGGCTGGCCACACGCCTGAAGGACTGGCTCCGGTGTCGGGGACACCACGACAGTCACCGTTGACGTGTCTGGGGTACAGGTCACAAGTGTCGACCGTGGTGTGGCCGAAGGGATACCCCTACCGGCCACACCACGGTCGATGCGTCACATCGGTTGTGCGGAACCCGCTGTCGTCACTTGATGCCGGCAGCGGTGCACGCTGCGGCAGCCGCACCGGTGCAGACCTCGGCGACCTTGGCGTTGCCGTCGTCGAACACGGTCTGCATGTTGTCGACGGTCACCACGACCGGCGTCATGGCGAGGAACGGCACACCGTCGTCGGTCTTCTTGTCGGCGGTCGGCTTCTCACCGTTGGCGAGCTTCTGGGCCAGGTCGACCGAGGCGGTCGCCTCGAGCTGGAACGGCTTGTAGACGGTGGCGAACTGCTTGCCCAGCAGGACGTTCTGCAGGCCGACGGGCGAGGCGTCCTGGCCGCTGACCGGCACCTTGAGGCCGTTCTTGTCGAGGATCTGGATGACCGCCCCCGCGTTGACGTCGTTGGCGACCCAGACGGCGTCGACCTTGCCGCCGGTGGAGGTGAGGGCCTGCTCGAAGTTCACGGCGGTCTTCGGACCGTCCCAGACGCCCGGCGGCTCGGCGGCCGGCTTGATCCCGGCGGCGCTCATGATGCTGTCGGCGCCGTCGTGGAACTGCTTGGCGTTGCCGTCGGTCGGGTCTCCACCCATGTAGATGACCTTGGCCGTCTTGGCGTCCTTGCCTTCCTTCTTGAGGCCGTCGACGATCATCTGGCCCTCGAGCTCACCCACGTGGAAGTTGTCGAAGGAAACATAGTAGTCGGCACCCTTGATCGGGCGGTCGTAGGCGATGACCGGCACGCCCTGGGCGTGGGCCTTCTCCATCACCTGCGCGCCGGCGCCGTTGAGGTCGACGAGGAGCATGACCGAGCAGCCCTTGGTGAGCTGCTGGTCAGCGAGGGTGGCGTACTTGCCGGTGTCGTTCAGGGCGTTCTGGATGTCGGTCTGGAAGCCGATCTCCTTGAACGACTTCTCGAGGGCCGGCCGGTCGCCGTTCTCCCAGCGGGAGGACGAGTCGGCGTCGGGCAGCATCACGCAGGCGCGCTTCGCTGCTGCCGCCGAGGCGGACCCAGAGCCACTGCTGCCGCTCCCGGAGTCGTTACTGCTACAACCGGCGAGCGTGACGATGCCCGCCGCCGCGACGAACGCAACGGTCGCCGTTCTTTTGAACGTCATTGGTCAAAACTCCTTGAGAAGAGTGGCGGCGAGGCGGCCAGAAACCAGTCACCTGCCTGTCGATGCCCGCAGCGTACAAGTCGGCAATGTCACACTGTCAAGGGTTCGAAACCATATTGTTGTCAACGTCCACATACGTGGCCAGCAGCCTGAACGCGGGGTGCAAGCCCGCTGGACGGATCTGGCGAGCGGCCTGAGTTACCCACCCGTAGTCCGACACGAGGAGCACGAATGAAGTTCAACGACGGGTACTGGCTGCTCCGTCCCGGAGTCACCGCGACCTACGCCAAGGAGGCCTTCGCGGTCGAGACCTCCGACTCCACCGTCTCCGTCGCCGCCCTCAGCCGGCCCGTGGAGCACCGCGGCTCACACCTCAACACCCCGACGATCACCGTCGACCTCAGCTCGCCGGCCCCCGACGTGGTCGCCGTGCGGGCATCTCGTCGGGTGCGGACCTTCCCGCCGGCACCGGACTTCCGGCTGCACGCCACCCCCGGGTACGTCGCGGTGGAGTCGGCTGGGGGCAGCGTGTCGCTCAGTGCCGGTGACCTCACCGCGGCGATGGTCGTCGACGGTCCCTGGGGGCTCGAGTTCCGTTCGCCGGAGGCGGTGCTGGCGACCGCGGGGCCGACGGCGCTGGGGTCCATGCAGGTGGTCGACGACCCGACCAGCCCCGCCACGTCGCACATGATGCAGCGGCTCACGCTGCCGGTCGGCACCACGGTCTACGGCCTCGGTGAGCGCTTCGGACCCTTCGTCAAGAACGGCCAGTCGGTCGACACGTGGAACCAGGACGGTGGAACCGCCAGCGAGCAGGCCTACAAGTCGCTCCCGTTCCTCGTGACCGACGCGGGCTTCGGCATCTTCGTCAACAGCCCGGGCCGGGTGTCCTTCGAGGTGTGCTCGGAGGTCGTCTCGGCCCTTCAGTTCTCGGTGCCTGGGGACGAGCTCGAGTACCTCGTCGTCCACGGCCCCTCCCCCCGCGAGATCGTGGAGAGGTACACGGCGCTCACCGGCCGCCCGGCGCTGCCACCACGGTGGTCCTTCGGCCTGTGGCTGTCGACGTCGTTCCTCACCGACTACGACGAGGCGACGGTCACGCACTTCGTCGACGGCATGCGCGAGCGCGACATCCCGTTGAGCGTCGTCCACTTCGACTGCTACTGGATGAAGCCGCTGCAGTGGTGCGACTTCGAGTGGGACCGCGACGCGTTTCCCGACCCCGAGGGGATGCTGCACCGGATGGGCGAGAAGGGGCTACGGCGCAGCGCGTGGATCAACCCCTACCTCGGCCAGCGGTCCCCGCTGTTCGTGGAGGCGGCCCGGGCGGGTTACCTGGTGCGCCGGGCCGACGGCTCGGTGTGGCAGACCGACCAGTGGGTGGCCGGGATGGGCCTGGTCGACTTCACCAACCCGGCCGCCCGGACGTGGTTCGCCGGCAAGGTGCGCACCCTGCTCGACTCGGGGATCGACGCGATCAAGACCGACTTCGGCGAGCGGGTGCCGGTCGATGTCGTGTGGCACGACGGCTCCGACCCCGCCCTGATGCACAACTACTACACGCTGCTCTACAACCAGACCGTGTTCGACGAGGTGCGCGCGGCCCGCGGGGAGGGGGAGGCCGTCCTCTTCGCCCGCTCGGCCACGGTCGGCGGCCAGCAGTTCCCGGTGCACTGGGGCGGTGACTGCGAGTCGACCTACCAGTCGATGGCCGAGTCGCTGCGCGGTGGTCTCTCCCTGGGCCTTGCGGGGTTCGGCTTCTGGAGCCACGACATCGGCGGGTTCGAGGGCACGCCCTCCGCCGCCCTGTTCAAGCGGTGGACCGCGTTCGGCCTGTTGTCCTCCCACTCCCGGCTGCACGGGTCGGAGTCCTACCGGGTGCCGTGGGTCTTCGACGAGGAGGCGGTCGACGTCACGCGGGAGTTCGCCGAGCTGAAGAACCGGTTGATGCCGTACCTGTGGGGGTGCGCGGTGGAGGCGCACCGGGCCGGCATCCCGATGATGCGGGCGATGGTCCTGGAGTTCCCCGACGACCGGACGTGCGCGCAGCTCGACCGCCAGTACATGCTCGGGCCGGACCTGCTCGTCGCCCCGGTCTTCGACGACGCGGGCGACGTGGAGCTCTACGTGCCGCAGGGCCGCTGGGTCGGCCTGCTCGACGGGGAGGTGGTCGACGGCCCGGGCTGGGTGCGGCAGCGGCACGACGTGCACTCCCTACCGCTCCTCGTGCGTCCCGGAGCGGTGATCGCGGTGGGCAGCCGGGCCGACCGCCCCGACTACGACGACGCCGTCGCGCCCCACTTCGAGGTGTTCGGCCTCGCCGACGGCGCCTCGACCACCACGCAGCTCTTCCATGACGATGGCCGGGAACGGTTGTCCCTCAAGGTGTCTCGTGAGGGAGGCCGTGTCGTGGCGGAGGTCGAGAGCGGGCTGGAGCACCTCGGCGACGGCTGGAGCCTGACCTGGGCCACCGGCCCCTTCGGTGCCCGCACCGGACCGACCTCCTCGGCGACGGCGAGTGTCGCCACCCTGCAGCTGGACCTCGACGAGGACGGATCTGCTGGCGGCGACGATTGACCTGCAGCACGGTTCCCAAAGTTGTGTGCCGCAACATACACTCGGGCACGCAGACGGGCGCACCCAGCTCGACCCGCCGTGTGGAGAGACGACGACGTGACCACGAGCAGCGCACTTGGACGCACCCGGAGCGAAGTGCCGCCCCGCGGGACGTTGCGCCCCGAGGAGCTCAAGCGCAACAACATGGGGCGCCTGCTCACCCGGGTCCACCTCAGGGGTCCCACGTCGCGCGCCGCGCTGACCAAGGACCTCGGCCTGAACCGGAGCACCATCGGTGACCTGACCGCTGCACTGGTCGACCTGGGCCTGGTCACCGAGTCCGGCACGATCAGCACCCGAGGCAACGGTCGGCCCAGCTACGTCGTCCAGCCGCGTGATGACGTGACCGTCGTCGCCGTCAACCTCGGCGTCGACCGCAACACGGTGGCCAGCGTCGGCCTGGGGGGCGAGGTCCTGTCTCGCCGTGAGCGACCGCACCACCGGGGCGAGCACGACATGCAGCCCGTGGTGGGATCACTGGCACAGATGATCCAGGACACCCTCCGCGAGGAACGCGGAAGACGTTGTGTGGGAATCGGAGTGGCGGTTCCGGGGGCCGTCGCGCTGCGCGACGGAGCGGTGTCCTTCGCCCCCAACCTCGGGTGGGTGAACGAGCCGTTCTCCGAAGCCCTGTCCGCGCGGCTGGGCATGCCCGTCGTGTGCGACAACGACGCCAACCTCGGAGCGAGGGCCGAGCACCTGCGCGGTGTGGCCGTGGGGCGCGACGACATCGCCTTCCTCGCCGGGAGCGTGGGCCTGGGCGGTGGCTTCATCGTCGGGGGCCAGCCGTTGACCGGGGCGCGCGGCTTCGCCGGTGAGATCGGCCACCTGTCGGTGGCCCTCGACGGGCCACCCTGCCGGTGCGGCAGCACGGGGTGCTGGGAGACGAAGATCAGCGAGAACCGCCTGCTCACGCTGGCCGGACGGCTCCCGGGCGGGGGACCGGAAGCGGTGCAGGAGGTCATCGGGTCCGCCGCCGGGGGCGAGGAGCAGGCCTGCCGGGCGCTCGACGACATCGCCCGCTGGATCGCGGTCGGGCTGCGCGCCGTCATCAACGTCTTCAACCCGGAGATGGTGGTCTTCGGAGACTCGCTCGCCCTGGTCTGGCAATCCCGCGCGGCGCAGATCAGCGACCAGCTGGCCCAGCTGCCGTTGGTCGCGCCCAGCGACCACCTCGAGCTGGTCGCCTCCAGGTTCGGGCTCGACGCACCGCTCGTCGGCGCCGCCGAGCTGGCGTTCACCGGGCTGCTGGCCGACCCCGCCAGCATCGCGCCCTGACCCTCGGCGTCACGGCGTACGACGACTACGGGGTGCTGCTGGCCGACGTCGATGCCGTGGCGTTGGCGGTGCCCCCCGCCGTGCAGGCCGACCTGCCGGGCAGCCCGAGAGATCGTGTCCCGGCACTACACCGACCCTGCCCGCAGGCAGGTCGAAGGGCATCGACCGCCTGATGTCCGTTCTCGCAGAACGCTTCTCACCGTAGCCCGGCAGACCCGCCCAACAACCAGCGCGCGGGGTGGGCCAGCACGGTGGAGAGCTCGAGCATGGCCGCGCCGGTTGCCCCCGGAGCGGGATCAGCCTCGGCGGCAACGATGGCGGGGGCGACCCAGCGCGCCGAGAGGGTGCGGGCGCGCAGGTGGGGCTCGAGCTCGGGGCGCAACAGCTCGGCGATCTGGCCGAGGTGCCCGCCGAGCACCACCACCGGGATGTCGAGCACGTTGACGACACCGGCGAGCGCGACGCCCAGGGCCCAGGCCGCCCTGGCGACCGCCGCCTCGGCTCGAACGTCCCCCGCGCGCACCGCGCGGGCGAGGTCGTGCGCACCGGCGGATGCCGGGAGCCCGGCGCCGTCGAAGATCGCGTCCTTGCCGGCATACCGTTCCAGGCATCCCGTGGACCCGCAGGGGCAGGCCGGTCCCGCGGGGTCGACGCTGACGTGCCCGATCTCGCCCGCCCAGCCGTGCCGTCCCGGCATCCCGACCCCGGCGACGACCACGGACCCGCCGATGCCGATCTCTCCCGAGAGGTAGACGAAGTCGGTGAGGTCGCCCGGACGTCCCGGCGCCGACTCGGCCACCGTACGGGCGGCGAGGTCCGCCTCGTTGCCGATGCGTGGCACCAGGCCGCCCGTGGCGGAGGGGTCCATGACCGACTGCACGTGGAGGTCGGACCAGCCGAGGTTGGGGGCCAGGAGCAGGTGCCCCGACTCGGCGGACACCACGCCGGGCAGCGCGACGCCGGCGCCGACCACCCTGGTGGCCACCGGTATCGCGCCGAGCACCGAGCGGCTCAGGGCCGAGAGCCTGGCCAGGACGTCGGTCGGGTCGGAGCCGACGAAGTCGTCCGCGACGACCTCCTGCGCGACGATCCGGCCGCGCAGGTCGACCACCCGGGCGGCGATGGCCCCGGCGTTGACCTGGAGCCCCAGCGCGGCCAGCCCTGCCCCGGCGACCAGTGGTGTCGCCGGGCGGCCCGGACCCGTGACCTCCGAGGGCTGCAGCTCGTCGAGGATGCCGGCGGCGACCAGGTCGTCGGTGAGCCGGGAGGCGGTGGACCGGGTCATCGAGGTGGTGGCCGCGACACCGGCACGGGACAGCGGGACGGGCGACGCACACACCGTGCGGGCCACCAGGCTCAGGTTGCTCTCGCGCAGGAACGACTGCCGGGCACCGTTCGTCTGCACCGGGTCACGGCGAGCATCTCCGGGGGCGGGCGGTCCTGTGGTCGAGGTCACCACTTGACGATAGGCCACGTCCCGGTGATATGTTGCATCGAACAACAAATCATCGACACCGAGGAGCTCTCATGACCCGCGAACCCACCCCCGAGGACAGGTTCTCGTTCGGGCTGTGGACGGTCGGCTGGACCGGCACCGACCCGTTCGGCGGCCCGAGCCGCCCCGCACTCGAGCCGTGGGCGTACGTCGACAAGCTCGCCGAGGTCGGGGCGTGGGGCGTCACGTTCCACGACAACGACGTCTTCCCCTTCGACGCCGACGAGGCGACCAAGGACCGCATCGTCCGCCGGTTCCGGGGGGCCACCGACAGCGCCGGCCTGGTCATCGAGATGGTCACCACCAACACCTTCAGCCACCCGGTGTTCAAGGACGGCGGGCTCACCTCGAACGACCGCGGGGTGCGCCGCTTCGGGCTGCGCAAGGTGCTGCGAGCCGTCGACCTGGCCGCCGAGCTGGGCGCGTCGACCTTCGTCATGTGGGGTGGGCGCGAGGGCAGCGAGTACGACGGCTCCAAGGACGTCTACGCCGCCTTCGAGCGCTACAAGGAGGGCCTCGACACCGTCGCCGGCTACATCAAGTCGCAGGGCTACGACCTGAAGATCGCGCTCGAGCCCAAGCCGAACGAGCCCCGGGGTGACATCTTCCTGCCCACTGCCGGGCATGCCCTGGCCCTGATCGCCGAGCTCGAGCACGGCGACATCGTCGGCCTCAACCCTGAGACCGGGCACGAGCAGATGGCCAACCTCAACTACACGCACG
>JBJMHU010000010.1:0-6775 GCA_045807225.1 Ornithinibacter sp.
CGACTGGCTGTCCGACGAGGACGCCGTCCTGCTGACCGACGCGGTCCCGACCGGCTACTTCGGCGCGCAACTCGGGGAGATCGTCGAGGGGGACACCGTCGTGGTCTTCGGCGCCGGGCCGGTGGGCCTGGTCGCGGCGAAGTCCGCATGGCTGATGGGCGCGGGGCGGGTGATCGTGATCGACCACCTCGAGTACCGGCTGGAGAAGGCCCGCTCGTTCGCGCACGCCGAGACCGTCAACTTCTCCGAGCACCAGGACGTCATCGTGCACCTCAAGGCGAGCACCGGGTACCTCGGGGCCGACGTCGTCATCGACGCCGTCGGCGCGGAGGCCGACGGCAACCTCATCCAGCACGTCACCTCCGCCACCCTGAAGCTGCAGGGTGGCTCGCCGATCGCGCTGAACTGGGCGATCGACTCCGTGCGCAAGGGCGGCACCGTGTCGGTGATGGGCGCGTACGGCCCGATGTTCAGCGCGATCAAGTTCGGCGACGCGATGAACAAGGGCCTCACCCTGCGGATGAACCAGGCGCCGGTCAAGCGCCAGTGGCCGCGCCTGCTCGAGCACATCCGCAACGGACACCTCAGGCCCAGCGACCTCGTCACCCACCGCATCCCGCTCGAGCACATCGCCGAGGGCTACCACATCATGTCCGCCAAGCTCGACGGCTGCATCAAGCCGCTCATCGTGCCCAGCGCCGCCTGAGAGGAGACCGACCATGACGACCACCGACCGCACCGACCACGTGCCGACCTACACCGCGACCAAGCCGCCCCTGCCGGAGACGCCCGAGCAGCTGCGCGCCCGCATCCCCGGATGGGGGGCCGACCTCGACCCCGCAGACCGGCCGGCGTTCCCGCGCGAGCGCTTCGACCCGGCCGCCAGCGGCGCCCGCTGGGAGTTCCCCGAGCGCCAGCCGGAGCTGCAGCCACGTGAACGCTCGATCGAGCACGGCATGCTGACACCGGTCTTCGGCACAGCAGTGCCGCTCAAGGGGCTGTCGGGTCGGCTGCGCCGCTACTCGTACGCGCGCTTCAGCGAGGCCCGAGCCGCGCACTGGCTGCTGCTCATCGCGGCCGACCGGGTCGACGCCTGGGAGAGCCACCTCCGCTCGTTCGCCACGCTGCGGCCCGACAACCCCATCACCGAGACCGGCGTGCTCAGCGAGCGCAGACGGCACGGCATCGCGTCGCGACGGGCGCCGGGCCGGGTCGACCGGGTGCACCAGGCGCTCGACCCCCTCGTCGTCGCCGGCCCCTGGCTGCTCGCCGGGTGGGCGGCCAGCAAGGGGGCCCGGGCCCTCGTGAGCGCGAGCCGCCGCCGCTGAGCGCGCCTCACGGGTAGAGCGCGCCCACGACCTCGCGGAACGCCGCCGTGTGCCGGTCGACGTCCGCCCGCGTGGTGTCGGGGCACATCAGCGCCATGTTGTGGAACGGCGTCATCAGGATGCCGCGGTTGCACATCGCGAGGTGCATGTAGGCGTCGATGTCGTCGTCGTGCGCCTCGGCGGCCTCCTCGCCGGTTCGCGGCGCGGGCCGGCTGAACCGGTACTCGGCGCGGGCTCCTAGCTGGGCGATCGACCAGGGCACGTCGAGCTCGTCGAGGGTGGCCTGCACCCCCGCGGTGAACACGGTGGCGAGCTCGCTCATGTGGACGAAGGCCTCCGGGGTCAGCACCTCGCCCAAGGTCGCCTGCATCGCGGCCGTCGACAGCGCGTTGCCGGCGAGCGTGCCGCCCACCCCGCCGACGTCGATGATGTCGGCGTCACCGGCATCGGTGTGGCCGGTGATCGCCGTGGCCACCTCGTGCGTGATGCCGTAGGCGCCGGACGGGATGCCGCCGCCGATCGACTTGCCGATGACGAAGATGTCCGGCTGCAGTCCCCACTCCGTCGTCGCGCCGCCCCAGCCGGCCGAGAAGGTGTGCGTCTCGTCGATCATCAGCAGCGCGCCGTAGCGGGTGGCCAGCTCGCGCAGCCCCTCCAGGAAGCCCGGCTCGGGCAGCACGATGCCGATGTTGGTGAGTGCCGGCTCGGTGAGGATGGCGGCGACGTCGCCGTTGGCCAGCTCGCGCTCGACGGAGGCCAGGTCGTTCCACGTCGCCGCCCGGGTGGTGAGCTCGAGCGGCACCGGGGGAGCGACGTTGCCGGGACGCGACTGCGCCTTGCCGTCGGGGCCGGGGATCGCGAAGGTCTCGTCGACCGAGCCGTGGTAGCAGTAGCCGAAGACCAGGATCTTCGGCCTGCCGGTGGCGAGGCGGGCCAGGCGCACGGCCCAGCGGTTGGCGTCGGTGGCCGAGAGCGTGAAGCTCCACAACGGCATCCGGAAGCGCCGGGTCAGCTCGGCGCCCACCTCCTGCGCCTGCGCGGTCGGCAGCATGGTCGTGATGCCGCCGAGGTCGCCCATCCGGCGGGCGACGGCCTCCACGGTGGCGCGGGGGGAGTGGCCCGCCATCGCGCCGGTGTCGCCGAGCGCGAAGTCGACGTAGGTGTGGCCGTCGACGTCGGAGATCCGGTTGCCGCGGGCGTTGTCGAGGTAGAGCGGGAAGCCGCCGCTCCACTTGTTCATCCAGGTCATCGGCACCTTGCCGAACAGGTTGCTGCCCTGCTCGAACAGCTCGCGGCTGCGCGGGTGGCGCTGCGTGTAGTCGGCCTGCTCGGCGGCGAGCAGGGTGGCGAGGCGGGTACGGTCGAGGTCCGGCATGGGAGCACGCTATCGCCACCGATGTCGCGCACGACAGGGCGTTCGGCCATCGGATACGTCGGTGCAGCGGCGAGAGGCCTGCGGGATCCGCAGCGATGCCGGGACACGGCATCGACCACCTAGGCTGGTGCGCCATGGCCCAGCGCACCCCCGACGGACCCCCGCCCGCCCCGGCGGTCCAGAAGCTCCGGATCCGCTACGCGAAGCGGGGCCGGCTGCGCTTCTCCTCCACCCGTGACTTCGCCCGGGCGCTGGAGCGGGCGCTGCGCCGGGCCGACGTGCCGATGGCGTTCTCCGGCGGCTTCCACCCGCACCCGCTGATCTCCTACGCCAACGCCGCACCCACCGGCACGGCCAGCGAGGCGGAGTACTTCGAGATCCGGGTGACCGAGCGGGTCGACCCGCAGGCCGTGCGGGCGGCGCTCGACGAGGCGCTGCCCGAGGGGCTCGACGTGGTCGAGGTGGTGCAGGCGGGCCCGGGGGCGCTCGCCGACCGGCTCGAGGGGAGCGAGTGGCAGATCGTGGTGCGCGGCGCCGACCCGGCGGCGGTCCGGGATGCCGTCGCGGGCTACCTCGCCTGCGACGTCGCCGAGACGACCCGCACCTTCAAGACCGGACCACGCACCTTCGACACGCGCGGCGCCGTGCTGGCGATGGAGGTCACCGGTGTCGATGACGAGGGGTGTGCGATACTGCGGGTGGTCGCTCGGCACACCACACCGGCCGTGCGCCCCGACGACATCCTGACCGCACTGCGCGCAGTGACCGGGTTCTCGCCACCGGTCCCACCCCTGGTGACCCGGCTGGCGCAAGGGCCTCTGCTCGACGCAAGTGCTGGGGTGGCCGACCCGTTGGCCGCCGACAAGGACGCCGCCGGCTCCGGATAGGTGCCGCGCCGCCCGCGCGAGCCGCTCCGGGGCAGCAGTCGACTTCCGTACGGGGTGCGCCCCGCACGATCCGATCGCACCACGCGGTCGACGCGGAGCCGGTCGTTTTCCAGGCCGGAGCCGGTGTGGGCGTCGCCACGTGGGTGACGAAAGGGGCCCGTGATGGCTTCCGAGAACGACCAGCCCACCTCCGATGCCACCGAGGATGCCGTCCTCGCGGTCGACGTCGCCGGCACCGATGCCGCGCCGGCGCCCGCCGAGAAACCCAAGCGCCGCCGGGCCACCAAGAAGGCCGCCGCCCCCGAGGCTGCCCCGGATGCCGTGGTCGCCACCGACGCCGTGCCGGACCACGCCGGCGTGAATGCCGTGGCCGTGGCGCTCGCCGATGCCGACCCGACCGCCCCCGACGCGCCGGCGCCGGTCAAGAAGGCTCCCCGCAAGCGGGCCACCAAGGCGGCGACCGCGAAGGCCGTGGCGACCACGGAGCCTGCCACCTCCGATCCCGTGAGCTCGGAGCCGGCCACCACGAAGGCTGCGACCGCGAAGGCGGCGAGGACCACCGCCACGAAGGCCGAGGCCAAGGCGCCGGCCAAGCGCACCCGCAAGGCGACCAAGGCGACGAAGGCGACCAAGGCCGCCACGTCGACGGAGCCCGCTGCCGAGCCGGTGGTCGAGGACGTCACCGCTGCGGTCGAGGAGGAGCTGCCGGCACGCCTGGCGCAGACGGGCGAGGCCGTCCTCGACGACGGCGCCCTCGACGTGCAGCTGGCGGCGCCGACCGAGGAGCCCGAGGAGGCCGAGCCCGTCGCGGAGCCCGAGGAGGCCCCGGCCGTGCCCAGCTTCGGCCTGCTCTTCCAGGCCCCCGAGCCGGTCGCCCCCCGCCGCCGCCGGGCCACCGCGCCGGTGCAGGCCCCGGCCGAGCGGGTCGCCGAGCCGGAGCAACCGGCAACCACCACCGAGGCCGACGCCCCAGCCGACGACGAGAGCCCCGCCGAGGTGGCCGAGCCCCGCACCGGCCGCCGCAGCCGGGGTGGGCGCGGTGGACGTGGCGCGCGCAGCGCCCAGGGCCAGGCCGACGAGGTCAGCGACGCGGGCGACGCGACCGAGGCCGCCGACGGCGAGGCCTCGACCGAGCAGTCCGACGGCGCGACGAGCGACCGCGGCCCCGACGAGGCCGCCACCGACGAGGGTGAGGGCGGCTCCCGCAGCCGCCGGCGCCGCGGTGGCCGTGGTCGCCGCGGCCGCAGCACGGCCGACGACGAGCAGGGCACGGCCTCCGACACCTCGGGCGAGCCCACCGACGACTCAGGGGACACCGGCCCCGACGAGCAGGGCGACGAGGGCGACGGCGGCACCAGCCGTCGGCGTCGCCGCCGCCGCCGCGGTGGCGCGTCCGGTGACGGCGACAGCGACGACCCGCCCGGCACCACCACCCGGGTGCGCGAGCCGCGCTCGCAGCGCGACGAGCCGACCGCGGTCAAGGGCTCGACCCGCCTCGAGGCCAAGAAGCAGCGTCGCCGTGAGGGCCGCGAGGCCGGCCGGCGCCGCACGATCATCACCGAGGCCGAGTTCCTCGCCCGCCGCGAGAGCGTCGAGCGGGTCATGGTCGTGCGCGGTCGCGGCGACCGCACCCAGATCGGCGTGCTCGAGGACGGCGTCCTCGTCGAGCACTACGTCTCGCGCGAGACCACGGCATCCATGGCCGGCAACGTCTACCTCGGCAGGGTGCAGAACGTGCTGCCGTCGATGGAGGCCGCCTTCGTCGACATCGGCAAGGGCCGCAACGCCGTGCTCTACGCCGGTGAGGTCAACTGGGACGCCGCAGGGCTCGAGGGCGGCTCGGCCCGCCGCATCGAGAACGCGCTGAGCTCGGGCGACACCGTGCTCACCCAGGTCACCAAGGACCCGATCGGCCACAAGGGCGCCCGGCTCACCTCTCAGATCAGCCTGCCGGGGCGCTACCTGGTCTACGTGCCCGAGGGCCAGATGACCGGCATCTCGCGCAAGCTGCCCGACACCGAGCGGGCCCGCCTCAAGGCGATCCTCAAGGAGGTCGTGCCCGACTCCGCCGGCGTCATCGTGCGCACCGCCGCCGAGGGTGCCTCCGAGGAGGAGCTGCGCGCCGACGTCGAGCGGCTCACCAAGATCTGGGACAAGATCACGACCAAGGCCGCCTCGGCGGCCGCCAAGAAGGCCGGCAGTGGTGGTGCCCCGGTGCTGCTGCACGGCGAGCCCGACCTCACCGTGCGCGTCATCCGTGACGTCTTCACCGAGGACTTCACCTCGCTCGTGGTGTCCGGCGACAAGGCGTGGGGCGAGGTCAGCCAGTACGTCGAGGACGTGGCCCCCGACCTCGCGCCGCGCCTGCAGCGCTGGACCGCCGAGGAGGACGTCTTCGCCGCGCACCGCATCGACGAGTCGCTGGCCAAGGCCATGGACCGCAAGGTGTGGCTGCCCTCGGGCGGCTCGCTGGTCATCGACCGCACCGAGGCCATGACGGTCGTCGACGTCAACACCGGCAAGTTCGTCGGCTCCGGGGGCAACCTCGAGGAGACCGTCACCAAGAACAACCTCGAGGCGGCCGAGGAGATCGTGCGCCAGCTGCGGCTGCGCGACATCGGCGGCATCATCGTCATCGACTTCATCGACATGGTGCTGGAGTCCAACCGCGACCTCGTCGTGCGCCGCCTGCTCGAGTGCCTCGGGCGTGACCGCACCAAGCACCAGGTCGCCGAGGTCACCTCGCTCGGCCTCGTGCAGATGACCCGCAAGAAGCTCGGCCTCGGGCTCCTCGAGTCGTTCTCCGAGCCCTGCGAGGTCTGCGCCGGCCGCGGCATCATCGTGCACCACGAGCCGATCGTGAAGCACCGCGCGCCCCAGCAGGTGGAGCGCGGCGGACGCAGCCGCGGTCGTGGCGGCAACGGCAACGGCAACGGCGGCTCCCAGCCGCCCGCTCCGGCGTCGACCGAGCCGAAGGCGCACACCGGCACCCACGCCATCACCGAGGACGTGAAGCACGCCCTCGCCCAGATCGCGGCGTCGACGAGCCCGCACCCCGAGCACAAGCCGGCCGATGCGGATGCCGCGGCGGCCGCGCCTGCCGACGACGTCGACGTCGTCGTGGTCGCCGAGGAGGCGACGACGCGGCCGAACCGCGACGCGGGCGGGTCCACGTCGGAGCAGCA
>JBJMHU010000011.1:0-15820 GCA_045807225.1 Ornithinibacter sp.
GTTCGCCGTGACGCGCTGTGTGGGGCCGTGCCGCTGAGCGCCGGGGTCGGCGCCCAGATGATCGACCCCCTGCTCGCCTGAGCCGCTGTGGGGTCGGCGGTCGTGGTGAGTGTATGGCGGGCGCTGGTCCCCCTGTCCCCGCACGCCGCCACCGCTGTAGCACCCCGAACGACCCCCTCCACGGGGCCCTTCGCAGGTCAGGCTCGCAGCGGCGCTCACCGACCTTCGATCGCCAACCGGGGGCGGAGCGTTGCCCTGACGAGGTGCGCCTCCCCGCTCGTCGGCTGCCAGAGGGGGCGCTTGGTCACAGCGCCGACCCTCGTTGTCCACAAGTGGCGCATTCGGTGAATGGCCATCCACCGCACGCTGTGGCGCTTTGGCGTGTTGACTCCCCGTGAGGTTGGATTGGCTCACCCCACTTCCCCACGAAGGTAGATCGCGTGAGCCCAACGACCGACGCCGCCGATGTCCGTACCGCCGCTCCAGGCCTCGGGTTTCCGCAGCTCACCGGCGTTCCGACGAGTCCGTTGGGGTGGCCTGCTCCGGACCGCGTTTCACGTGAAACATCGCCTGCCATTCAGTCCGCGGCCGAGGTCAGCGCCGCATCGGAGCCACTGAAGCGGTCCGAGAACACCGCTGCGACTTCTGGGCAGCTCGAAGCACGAACCTCCGGACCCTCAGTGGAGCTGACGACACCGGCAGAGCCGGCCCCTGCAGGCCCGCTCCCCGCTGCCTCGGCGCCCACCGGCGTGGCCGAGCTCGCCGAGGGGAATGATCCGGCCGCAGCGGCGCCCAGCGTGGTACCCGAGGTTGTCGTTCCGGGCGTGCCGGCCGAGGGCGGACTCGAGAGCCCGCTGCCGTCGTCAGCTGCCAGTCCCCGTGAGGACCGCGTGGACGCGACCGCGCCCGACGACACCGAGGTGCGCGCGCAGATCGCCGCAGCCATGCCCGGCGCCGACGGCGGAACCCCGCTGGCAGCGGCCGTCGCCGCCGACGCGCGCAAGCGGATCACGCTGAGCGGGCGCACCGTGCCGCGGCCGGCGTACACCCGGGTGATGACGGTGGCGAACCAGAAGGGTGGGGTCGGCAAGACGACCACCACCGTGAACATCGCGGCCGCCCTCGCCCAGGCCGGCAGCACCGTGCTCGTCATCGACCTCGACCCGCAGGGCAACGCCAGCACAGCACTGGGCATCGAGCACCATGCGGAGGTGCCGAGCGTCTACGACGTGCTGGTCGAGGGCCAGCCGGTGGCCGGGGTCGTGCAGGAATGCCCCGATGTGCCGGGCCTGCTCTGCGTGCCGGCGACCATAGACCTGGCGGGCGCCGAGATCGAGCTCGTCTCCATGGTCGCGCGCGAGACCCGCCTGCAGCGCGCCGTCGCGGCCTACGTCGACCAGTGCGTGGTATCGGGGGAGCGCCTGGACTATGTGCTCATCGACTGCCCGCCGAGCTTGGGGCTGCTCACCGTGAACGCCTTCGTGGCCGCCACGGAGGTCTTCATCCCGATCCAGTGCGAGTACTACGCCCTCGAAGGGCTCTCGCAGCTGCTGAAGAACATCGAGCTGATCCGCAGCCACCTCAACCCCACGCTGCACGTGTCGACCATCCTGCTGACCATGTACGACGGCCGCACCCGGTTGTCCGCCCAGGTCGCCGACGAGGTGCGCGAGCACTTCCCCGACCAGACGCTGCGGGCCAGCGTCCCGCGCTCGGTGCGTATCTCCGAGGCCCCGAGCCACGGCCAGACCGTGATGACCTACGACCCGAACAGCAGTGGTGCGCTGTCCTACCTCGAGGCGGCCGTCGAGCTCGCCGAGCGGAGCGCTGCCACGTCGCCGACCTCCAAGGAGTCCGCATGAGTGAGAAGCGTCGCGCCCTGGGCCGTGGCCTGGGCGCCCTCATCCCCAGCGGGACCGCCACGGCCGACCGGCCGGTCGACGTGTTCTTCCGCGACCAGGACCGGCCGGCCACGGCCGACGCACCCGCCCCTACCGATACGCCCGAACCCGGTGAAACCGCAGGTGACAGCCGTGGGCACGAGGGCAGTGCCGCCGAAACCGACAGCGGCCTCCAGCCGGTACCGGGGGCGGAGTTCGCCGAGATCCCGCTCGAGCAGATCCGGCCGAACCCCCGCCAGCCGCGCACCGTCTTCGACGAGGACGAGCTCGACGAGCTGGTGCACTCCATCCAGGCCGTCGGCGTGCTGCAGCCCGTCGTCGTCCGGCGGGTGCCGCCCGGCACGCAGGACGGTGAGGTGCGCTACGAGCTGATCATGGGTGAGCGGCGCTGGCGCGCGTCACGCGCCGCCGGCAAGGACGTCGTCCCCGCCATCATCAAGGCCACCGAGGAGGACGACCTCCTGCGCGACGCGCTGCTGGAGAACCTGCACCGCAGCCAGCTCAACGCCCTCGAGGAGGCCGCCGCCTACCAGCAGCTGCTCGACGACTTCGGCTGCACCCAGGAGGAGCTCGCCCGTCGTATCCACCGCTCCCGCCCGCAGATCTCGAACACCCTGCGCCTGCTCAGGCTGCCGCCGCTCGTGCAGCGCCGGGTGGCCGCCGGGGTGCTCAGCGCCGGCCACGCGCGGGCACTGCTCGGCCTGCCCGACGCCGCGGCGATGGAGCGGATGGCCCAGCGGATCGTGGCCGAGGGCCTGTCGGTGCGCACCGTCGAGGAGCTCGTCACCCTGGGCGGCGACGACGCACCGGCCGCCCGCCGCGCCCCGCGGCCCGGCACCCGCCGGCCGCAGCTCGACGAACTCGCCGCCGACCTGTCCGACCGGCTCGAGACCCGGGTGCGCATCGCACTCGGGCAGCGCAAGGGCCGGCTCACGGTGGAGTTCGCCTCCGTCGAGGACCTGAACCGGATCCTGGACGCCATGCACCTGCGCGATCTGCACGAGGACTGAACCGGCGCATCCAACCCTGAGCCGAGGCCCTTGGCGGGATGCCGCCCCGGTGGCCGGCCCCTTCGGCGCGGTGACCGGCGGCGGCGCCTCACCGACTCGCCCGCGGTCACCGACCGTCGCGCCGAGCCGCCCGTCAACCCCACCCGTCGCCGGCCGGGTTGAGCGCGACCAGGTCGCGCGACACGGAACCGCGCGGCACGGCATCCGCCGGGGCGTTGCGGCGAACCTCACATGACAAAGGCGCGGAACCGGTTGCAGCGCAACGAGTTCCGCGCCTCTAGCACGGTGCGATGAGGCTCAGCCGAGGAAGGGCTCGAGCTCGCGGAGCAGCTTCGGCTTGGGCATCGCGCCGATGATCGTCTTGACGATCTCGCCGTTCTGGTAGACGTGCATCGTCGGGATGCTGGTGATGCCGAGCTTGCCGGTGATCGCCGGGTTCTCGTCGGTGTTGAGCTTGACGATGGTGACCTCGTCGTGGTCGCGCGCGATCTCGTCGAGGATGGGGGCGACGGCGCGGCACGGGCCGCACCACTCGGCCCAGAAGTCGACGAGCACGGGCTTGTCGCTCTTGAGGACGTCGGCCTCGAAGCTGGCGTCGGTGGTCTTGGAGACGGCTCCCATGGTGGGGTCCTTTCGAAGGGTGGTGCGGGCGGGGCGGTGGTCCTGGGTCGATCCTGCCGCACGGCGGTGACAGGACCGGAGGCGGTCAGTGGGCGAGGAACCGTTCGGCGTCGAGCGCGGCGGCGCACCCGGAGCCGGCGGCGGTGATCGCCTGGCGGTAGGTGTGGTCGACGAGGTCGCCGCAGGCGAAGACGCCGGGCACGTTGGTGCGGGTGGTGCGCCCCTCGACGAGCACGTAGCCCTCGGCATCGAGCTCGACGACACCCTTGACCAGCTCGTTGCGGGGGTCGTGGCCGATGGCGACGAACAGGCCCGTGACGGGCCGCTCGCGGGTCTCGCCGGTGACGGTGTCGCGCAGCGTGACACCGGACAGCTTCTCCTCGCCGTGAATGGCGTCGACGGCGCTGTTCCACGCGAAGCGGATCTTGGGGTTGGCGTGGGCGCGCTCGGCCATGATCGCCGAGGCCCGCAGCTCGTCGCGGCGGTGCACGATCGTGACGGTGCGGGCGAACTTGGTGAGGAAGGTGGCCTCCTCGACGGCCGAGTCGCCGCCGCCGACCACGGCGATGTCCTGCTCTCGGAAGAAGAACCCGTCGCAGGTGGCACACCACGACACACCGTGACCGGACAGCCGCTTCTCGTCGGGCAGGCCGAGCTCGCGGTAGGCCGAACCCATGGCCAGGATGACGGCCCGTGCTCGGTGCTCGACGCCCTCGGCGTCGGTGACCACCTTGATCTCGTCCTCGAGGCGCACCGACTGCACGTCGTCGGTGATGATCTCGGCGCCGAAGCGCTCGGCCTGCGCGCGCATGTTCTCCATCAGGTCAGGCCCCATGATGCCGTCGCGGAACCCGGGGAAGTTCTCGACCTCGGTGGTGTTCATCAGTGCTCCACCGGCGGTGACCGCGCCCTCGAAGACCAACGGCTCGAGGTTGGCGCGTGCCGCGTAGACGGCAGCCGTCCACCCGGCCGGGCCGGAGCCGATGATGATGACGTTGCGGACCTCGCTGGTCACGGGACACATCCCCTTGTGGTGATCGCTGGGAGCAACCGCTAGATGCAGTGCCTCTGGGGAACCGATCCTACGGCCGTGGGATTCCCCGGCGAGCCGCGCCCCGCCGGTCGGGACCGGGTCAGCGCGCCGCAGCGGGGGTCAGTGCAGCGGCACCGGACCACGGATGAGGCCGGTGTTGCCGCTGGTGCAGGAGCGGTCGACCGCCCAGGCCGAGCGTCCTGCGTCGGAGTGGACCACCAGGACCGCAGCGGAGGCGCCGTCGACCTCGGAGACGTCGACGAGGATGCCGGCATCGGCGGGGATGCCGAGCGCGGTGGCGCACGCGCGGGCCCCGATCGGGGTCGCGATCGGGCCGATCGCGGGCGACTCGGCCGTGAGGTCGGCGATGGGGTCGAGGGTGCCGTCGTCGAGCTGGCGGGCGGTGACGTCGAGCCGGTCGGCGGCGTGGTCGACCCCGGACATGACCACGACCACGTCGCCGGAGCCGGCCGGGGGAGCGACCAGGGCCAGCTTGCCCGCGTCGGCGGCGGGGGCGTCCTCGGCGACCGCGGCGGAGTCGCTGGACCCCGCAGTGGTGCCGAACGCCGCCATCACGTCGCCGGGCACCGACCTGACGAGGAAGCCACCCACGCCCAGCACCCCGACCACGGCAGCGGCCACCCCGAGGTGGCGCAGCCCGAGCCGGCGACGCAGCGGCACGACCTGCGCCCCGGCATCCGTGGCGGTGTCGCCGCCCGCGTCGCGAGCCCCGGACGCGTCGGCGTCGTGGTCGAGGCTCCACATCTGCTCGATGCCGTCACCGCGCTGCGCCTCGACCACCAGGGCGGCGCTGATCCGGGCGACGAGGTCGTCGGGCATGGGGCCGGGCTCGGGCAGGCTCGCCAGGAGCGCACGCATCCCCGTCGGGTCGTGCTCGACGGGTGCGGTGTCGTCGTGCTGGTGGCTCACGAGGTCCTCCGGGACGTGCCCTCGGGCGGTGCGGATGGGGTGGGACGGCGCCGGTCGCAGGGGCCGGGCCACGGGTGGGACGTCATGGTGTCCCCCGTGGTTCCGCCGGTCCGGCAACGGCTGCCGGGCCGGCATCGTGCCCCGGTGGCCCGTCGCCGCGGTCGCGGAGCATCTCGGCCAGGGCCTCGCGACCGCGGAAGCAGCGTGACTTCACGGTGCCCTCGGCGACGCCGAGCACCTGGGCCGCCTCGGCGACCGGCAGCCCGTGCATGTCGACCAGCACCAGGGCCAGCCGCTGACCCTCCGGCAGCCGGGCGAGGGCCTCGCGCACGTCGAGCCGGGTCTCGACCGATGCGTGCCGGTCGTGCAGGTCGGGCAGGTCGAGCTCACCGAGGTCGCCGGCCCGGCGCACGGCCGTCGTCTTCTCGCGCCGCAGCCGGTCGAGGCAGGCGTTGACGACGATGCGGTGCAGCCAGGTGGTCACCGCGGCCTCGCCGCGGAAGGCGTCGGCGCGGCGGAACGCGGAGATGAAGGCGTCCTGCACGGCATCTGCGGCGAGCTCGCGGTTGGAGGTGGTGCGCATGGCGACGGCGTACATGCGGTCGCGGTGACGGCGGAACAGCTCGCCGAAGGCGGCACCGCCATCGCCGTCGACGTGCCGCCGGAGGAGCTCCTGGTCGGTGAGGGCGGCGAGGTCGTCGAGCATCGCGGTGTCCGGCGTCAGCCGGTGACGACGACCTCGTCGAGCCAGGCACGGCGCTTGCCGTTGTCGTCGGCGTTCAGCTTGGTGAACCACACGACGATGTACTGGCCGCTGACGTCGGCGGGGACGTCGAACGTGACGGTGCCGTCGGCATCCGCCTTCTCGCCGATCTTGGTGGCACCCTCGAGGCGGTTGTCGGGCCCGACGTAGACCTCGACGTCGCTGGGCTGCGGGATGGTGAGCTCGACGGTCTGCGGCTTCTTGTTCGGGCCGAGGTCGACGATGACGCCCACTCCCTTCTTGAGGCCCCCGAAGGTGTCGGAGCGGTAGTTCTCGGAGAACCAGCCGGTGCTCGGATCTCCGTCGTAGACCTTGGGGGTGAGCCTGTTGTTCTCGGCGCCGTCGCCCTCGGGGTCGTAGGCCTCGACCTTGAGGATGGCGAGGGGCTCGGGCGGCGCACCGGTGCCGGTGCCGGTGGCCGAGGGGGACGCGCTCGCCGAGGGGGCCGCCGAGGAGGGGGCGACGGTGGTGGTGCGGGTGGCCGGGGCGGCGGCGTCACTGAGGCTGGGGCTGTTCGACCCGATGCGGGAGACGCCCCAGACGCCGATGACCAGGGCGAGCACCACGAACGCGACGACGATGCCCAGGGCCAGCTTCGACTCGTCCTTGGTGAGCGGCTCCGCCGGCACCAGGGGGGCCGGCGCCTCGAGGCCGCCGGAGTCGGCGCGCGGCGCCGTGTCGGGGCTCAGCTCGGACACCTTGTCGACGGCGCGCCGGGCCAGGTCGCCGACCCGCCCGCCGACGGAGCCGAACGCACCGACCACGGCGGCACCCGCACCGGCGGCCGCGGCACCGGCTGCCGCGCCGGTCGACCGGGTGGGGCCCTCGGCCTCGACGGACCTGTCCGCGTTGTCGGTCGAAGGGCGTGCGGGCTCGAGGGTGCGGGTGACCGCGTCGGCCTCGGGGTCGGCGGTGGGACTCCCCACGGGGGTCGCGCTCAGCCATGCCGGGGGGTGGTCGGCGACCGGGCTGACCCGGGTCGTCGCGTCGGCCTCGGTGTCGGCGGGCGAGAGGGCGGCTCCGGACACGTCCGTCGCGGTGCCGGATGCCGTGCCGGCCGCCGCTGCGCCGGCCGCACCACCCGCGACGGCGGCCGCCGTCGCCGCGCCCTCGAGCGGGCGGTGGCGGGGGTCGGCCGCCGGGGCCCCGCCGGCGGGCGAGACCACGACGACCGGCTGCTCCAGGGTGTCGGGAGCGCTGGGGGCGCCCACCCCGACCGGGCCGGAGCGGGGGGCGGCGCTCCCGGCATCCGCAGCAGTGCGGGCGACGGGCTGCCCCACGACCTGGCGGGAGGGCCACGGCGCCACCTGGCGGGCGTAGTCGCCGGGGCTGGTGGGGCCCTGGTCGTCGTTCAGGGTGAGGCGGCAGATGGCGTCGAGGTCGCGAGGCACGCCGGCGGCGATCTCCGAGGGTGCGGCGACGCCGCCGGGCACCCGAGGTGCCGGGCCCAGCCCGCAGCCGCCCGCGCCGAGCGGCCAGAGCCCGGTGAGGCCGGCATACGCGAGGGCCACGATGCCCACGGCGTCGCGCCGGGCGGCATCCTCGGCCTCGGTGCCGTCCTCGCCGGCGCGCACGGCGGCGGTCTCGAGCCCGCGCAGCCGGATGTCGCCGTCCGGGGTGCGCAGCACGTCGTCGGGCTTGAGGTCGAGGTGGTGCATGCCACGCTGCCCGGCCGACTCCAGGGCGGCCGCCACCTCACCGGTGATGCGGCGCACCTCGTCGCCGGGCACCCCGCCACGGCCGACCAGCTCGGCGAGCGTGGGGGCCTCGCCGAGGTCCTCCTCGATGACGTAGGAGACTCCCTCGTCGGTGCCGACGTCGAGGATGCGCACGAACGCCCCGTGGGTGACCGAGGCAGCGCGCCGGGCGGCATCGAGCAGGGCGGGGGTGCGGTGGTCGTCGGAGGCGATGCAGAGCAGGGACACCGTGCGCCCGAGAGTGGTGTCGTCTGCGGACCAGCGCTCGCTCGCGTGCAGCTGCTCGAGCCGCCGGCGAACGGTGTAACGGCCACCGAGGACGGAGCCGGGACCCACACCCCTCACCGCTGCTCCTCTCCCAGGTATGCCACGGGGCGCTCCAGAGCCCCGCCACCCGCCACCGACGGGTCTGCGCCCATAGTAGGCACTGGCAGGTCAGCGGCGTCGGAGCCTGCGCGTGACGGGCTCGAGCGCCGCGCCGATCTCCCGGACCCCGAGAGCGTGCGCGACCCCCCAGGTGACGCCGATCTCGACCAGGCCGGCCACGCCCAGCACCAGGGCGCCGAGGAGGAGCCCGCGCAGCCCACGGGTCTCGCCGAAGTCGGGCAGGAGGGTGTGGATGGCCCACGACAGGGCCAGCGCCGTGAGCAGTGCGGGCGCCGCGAGCTTGAGGTACATCAGGGCCGTGCCGCGCAGCCCGAGGTGGCCGTGCCGGCGCCGCAGCACCCAGAACCCGACCGAGGCCGTGACCACGTAGGCCAGGGACTGCCCGATGCTCAGCGTGAAGGCCGTGAGGCGCGGCACCAGCGTGGCCGCGAACAGGGCGCCGACGGTCGCCAGTCCGGTGGAGACGCACTGGAGGCGGAACGTCATCCAGGTCATCTGGTGGGCGTAGAAGACCCGGTCGTTGAGGTAGGTCCACGCCATCGGGATGACCAGCCAGACCAGGCCGCTCAGCACGACGGCGATGGCCCGGGTCTCCTCCAGGCTGTTCTTGAAGAACAGGGTGGCGGCCACGTAGGGAGCCATCACCCCGACGAACACCACTCCCGGCACCAGGATCACCGAGGGCAGGCGCATCCCCTGGTGGTGGTGGCGCATCACCTCGGCGGAGTCTCCCCGGGCGGCCGCCTCCGACAGCCGGGTGTAGAGGGCGGTGATGAGCGAGACCGTGATCAGGCCGTGCAGCAGCATGGTGATGAGCAGGGCCGGGTTGAACGCAGCGAGGCCGGCGACCGGGTCGCCGGCGTCAACCCCCAGCGTGGTGGCGCGGGTGAGGACCCGTGAGGTGACGACGAAGCCCAGGGAGCTGACGACGATGGAGCCGAAGGTCCACTTGGCCACCGTGCTGACCTCGCCGAGGCCGTGCCCGCGGATGCCCCAGACCGGTCGGTAGCGAAAGCCGATGCGGCGCAGGGGGACGAGCAGCGACAGAGCCTGCACGACGATCGACAACGTCGCCGACCCGGCCAGGATGGCGATCATCTCCGGGGTCCAGCCGGCCGGTGCCGCGGAGGTCGGGAACCCCGCCCGCTGGAACCAGACCAGCCCGCCGATGGCCACGATGTTGGCCAGCGCCGGCGCCCACATGTAGCCGGCGAAGCGGCCGTGGGCGTTGAGGACCTGGCCCAGGATCGTGTAGAGGCCGTAGAAGAAGATCTGCGGGAGGCAGATGACCGCGAAGACGGTGGCCAGGCCCAGCGCGGCCTCGTTGTCGACGTTGTAGTAGAGCCGCACGGCCAGGGGTGCCAGCAGCACCATGACCACGGTCGCCGCCGCCAGGATGGCCAGCGAGATGGTGATGATCCGGTTGACGAACTCGTCGCCGTCGGGCCGCAGCTTCGCGCGCACGATCTGCGGCACGAAGATGGCGTTGACCGCGCCACCGGCGATGAGCAGGTAGAACGTGTTCGGCAGCGAGTTGGCGGCGGTGAAGCCGTCGGCCGCGTAGCCGGTGGTGCCGATGACGCCGGTGAGCAGGGCGGCCCGCACCAGCCCGAGCATCCGGCTGACCAGCGTGCCGGAGGCCATCACCGCGCCGGCCCGGCCCAGGCTCTGCCGTGGCGCGGTGGGGTTCTGGCCCGTCTCGGCGGCGAGTGTCGCGCCGCCGGGGTCGACCTCGACCTCGTCGACCGAGGGTCGCTCGGTCGCGCCTTGGTGCTCGGGGGCGGGGGGCTCGGTGCTCATCGGGGTGGGGGCTTCCGGGACGGGGAGGGCTCAGGTGTCGCCGGCGAGCCGCTGCCAGGCGACCCGCGCGATACGTCGCTCGTTGGGGAAGGTGAGGTGGCGGTGCGCGTCGCGCAAGGGTAGCCACGCGACGTCGATCGCCTCGTGGTCGGGGTCGTTCTCGATGGTGAGGTGCCCGCCGACCGCCTCGAGCAGGTAGTGGTGCACGTACTTGTGGATGCGCCGCTCCCCGGCGGCGAACCAGTAGTCGATGGTGCCGAGCTCGATGAGCACCCGCCCCTCGATGCCGGTCTCCTCGGCCACCTCGCGGGCCGCGGTCTCGGGCAGGGTCTCCTCGCCCTCGATGTGCCCCTTCGGCAGGCACCACTCGACGCGTCCCGCGCGGTTGCGCCGGGCGATGACGGCGATCCGGGCCTCACCGTCGTGGACGTCGACCACGACCCCGCCGGCGCTGCGCTCCTCGACCGCAGGCAGCCGCCGGGGGCTGACCCCGGGCGAGTCGGCGGCGACGTGGCTCATCTGGTCACTGTAACCAGTGGGGCCGGTGGCGGTCGGTGACCACGCTCCCGGGGGGCGGCCACGGGCGGTTCGCGGGCGGCATACCCTTGGTGCTCGTGTCCACCCGTCAGCCGCCGGCCGCCCTGCTGCGCCGGGCGGTCGCCCACCTGGCGCCCGACCTGCCGGTGCTGACCGACCTCGGGGACCGGTTCGCGGCCGCGGGCCACGACCTGGCACTGGTCGGGGGACCGGTGCGCGACGCCCTGCTGGCCCGCCGCTCGAGCGACCTCGACTTCACCACCTCGGCCCGCCCCGACGCCACCGAGGCGATCCTCAAGGCCTGGGGGAGCGCCACCTGGGACATGGGCCGCGACTTCGGCACCATCGGCGCCCGCCGGGGCGGCACCACCGTCGAGGTCACCACCTACCGGGCCGACGCCTACGACGGGCAGACCCGCAAGCCGGTCGTGGCGTTCGGTGACTCCCTCGACGACGACCTGGTGCGCCGCGACTTCACGGTCAACGCGATGGCCCTGCGGCTGCCCGACCTCACCTTCGTCGACCCGCACGGCGGCTTGGTCGACCTCGACGCCGGCCTGCTGCGCACCCCCTCGCCGCCCGAGGTGTCGTTCGGCGACGACCCGCTGCGGATGATGCGCGCCGCCCGGTTCGTGGCCCAGCTCGGGTTCGTGCCCGCGCCCGAGGTGTACGCCGCGATGCGTGAGATGTCGGCCACCATCGGGATCGTGTCGGCCGAGCGGGTGCGCGACGAGCTGGTCAAGCTGCTGCTGGCCCCGCACCCTCGTGCGGGGCTGGAGCTGCTGTGCGCCAGCGGCCTGGCCGCCCACGTGCTGCCCGAGCTGCCCGCGCTGCAGCTCGAGGTCGACGAGCACCACCGGCACAAGGACGTCTACGAGCACTCGATGACGGTGCTCGAGCAGGCCATCGACCTCGAGGGCCCCGCCGACGGGCCGCCGGAGTCGGTGCCCGGCCCCGACCTCGTGCTGCGCCTGGCCGCGCTGCTGCACGACGTGGGCAAGCCCGCGACCCGGCGCTTCGAGGGCGGCGGCGGGGTGTCGTTCCACCACCACGAGGTGGTCGGCGCCAAGCTCGTCGCCCGGCGGCTGAAGGCGCTGCGCTTCGACAAGGAGACGACCAGGGCGGTGGCGCGCCTGGTCGAGCTGCACCTGCGCTTCCACGGCTACGGCGAGGGGCAGTGGACCGACTCGGCGGTGCGCCGCTACGTCACGGACGCCGGCCCACTCCTCCCGCGGTTGCACCGCCTCACCCGCGCCGACTGCACCACCCGAAACGTCCGCAAGGCGCGCCGGCTGGCCGCCACCTACGACGACCTGGAGGCGCGGATCGAGGCGCTGCTGGAGCAGGAGGAGCTCAAGGCCGTGCGCCCCGAGCTCGACGGCAACGAGATCGCGGCCGCCCTCGGCATCGCGCCCGGGCCGGTGCTCGGCCGCGCCTACAAGTACCTGCTCTCGGTGCGGATGGACGAGGGGCCGGTCGGGCCGGACGTCGCGCGCGAGCGGCTGCTGTCGTGGTGGGCCGAGCAACCGGAGTCCCAGGGCTGAGCGCGACCCGGCCGCGCGCCGTCGGGCGGTCGGTCGCGGCCGGTGCGGACCGGCATCCGGATAGGCTCGACCGTCCGCGTCCGTCGCCCCGAGGAGCCTCGTCCATGCCAGTGCTCGCGTTCCCCGGACCGGCGGCCCCGGCGCCCCCACCGGTCACCCTCGAGGTGCCCGACGGCTGGCACCCCCTGCCCCCCGGCGCCGACCTGCTGCGCGCCCACGGCACCGGTGCCGCGGGCGACCCGGTGGAGGTCGCCGTGCGCCATCACACCGGGCCGGCCGGCTACGCCGCCACCGACCTGGTCGAGACCATCGACGGGCTCCCCGAGCGGCCGGGCGCCGAGGTGGAGCCTCCGTTCGCCGTCGAGATCGGCGGACGGGAGTGGGTGGCCCGCCACGTCTCGTGGGACGAGGGCAGCGGCCCGGTCATCGAGGTGCACCTCGCGGCGGGTGTCGACCCGGGTGCCGACGACGACCTGAGCCGGCTGGTCGTGGCCACCGGCCGGGTGCGTGGCGCGAGCCTGGACGCCGACTACGACCTCCTGCAGTCGGTGCTCGAGACCCTCGTGGTCGGCGGCGCACGATGAGGGGCACAGGGGACCGGGTGCTTCGGGGGTCGGGGCTGCGCGTGCGGTCGGGATCGGCGACCTCGGTCGGCCGGGTGCGCGACCACAACGAGGACGCCCTTCTCGACGAGGGCCTGGTGTTCGCCGTCGCCGACGGGATGGGCGGCCACGCAGCCGGCGAGGTGGCCAGCCGGATCGCCATCGAGGCGCTCGCGCACCTGGTCGACCACCCACCGTCGCGCGAAGGCGACGTGGTGGCGGCGCTGCGCGAGGCGAACGACGGCATCCTGCGCTCGCAGGAGCGCGACCCGGGGCAGCGCGGGATGGGCACCACCGTCACCGGGCTCACCGTGCTCGACGCGGGCGAGGGCGAGCACTGGGTGGTGTTCAACATCGGCGACTCGCGGGTCTACCGGGTGGCCGGCGACCGGCTCCACCAGGTCACCCACGACCACTCCGAGGTGCGCGAGCTGCTGGATGCCGGGCTGATCGACGAGGAGGAGGCCGCCCGGCACCCGATGCGCAACGTCATCACCCGCTCGCTGGGCTCCGGCCAGGCTCCTGACCCGGACGTGTGGGAGCTGCCGCCCGAGGCCGGCGAGCGGTTCATCGTGTGCAGCGACGGGCTGTCCAACGAGCTCGACGACGACGAGATCGCGCGCATCGCGCTCGAGCACGCCGACCCGCAGTCCGCCGCCGACGAGCTGGTCGCCGCGGCGGTGCGCGCCGGGGGCCGCGACAACGTCTCGGTGGTCGTGGTGTCCGTCGACCCGGCCGAGTAGGGCGTCGCCGTGACCACCGTCCACACCGTGGCGCACCCCGGCTGGCTGGTCGTGGGCGGGCCGGGCCTCGCCGCGGTCGTCGCAGCCGCCGAGGACGACGCGGAGCCGCTCGAGGCGGCCGCGGGCGGTGGGGTGCTGCCCGTGCTGCTCGAGGCGCTCACCGCGCAGGGTCTGACGGCGGCCCCCGACTTCGTGGCCTGCGCGCGGATCGAGACCGGCCTGCGGGTGGTGCTGCGTGGTGCCGCCGTGGTGGTGCTGCCCGACGGCACCAAGGTGGGGGCGCAGGGCCGGATGCCGTGGCTCGACGTCGACCTCGACCTCACCGAGGAGGAGGTCGGCCAGGTGGTGCTCGAGGCACCCGAGCCCGCTCCCGAGCGGTCGCGGGGCTGGCAGCGCCCAGCCCGGTTGCGCGGGGACACCGGGACAGCGGCGCCACCGGTCCCACCGGCCCCACCGGTCCTGCCGGCGACCGCGTCGTCGGTACGGACCGAGCGGCTGCCGGTCGCCGGACCCGACGTCGTGCCGGTACCCGAGGCGACGGCGCCGGCATCCGACGCGTCGCCCGCGACGTCCGACGAGCGCACCCACCGGGTCGCCACCAGCACGCTCGAGGTGCCGGGACCCACCACGGAGTTCCCCCCGGCCGGGGCGCGGTCGGAGCCGGGCAGCCCCTCGGGTGCCGGGCCGGAGACCGACCGTCCGCTGGTGCCGGCAGTCCTCTGCCCGGCCGGCCATCCCTCGCCGCCGCAGGCCCGCCGGTGCCGCACCTGCGACCGCGAGGTCGCGCCCCAGGAGCCGGTGCCCACCCCGCGCCCGCCGCTCGGGGTGCTGCGCCTGTCGACCGGCGGCAGCGTTCTGCTCGACCGCGGGGTGCTCCTGGGTCGAGCGCCTCGGGTCGACGCGGACCAGCCGGCCGGGCTGCGCCCCCACGTGCTGCGGGTGGGCGGCCCCGACCGCGACATCTCGCGCAACCACGCCGAGCTGGTGCTCGAGGGCTGGCGGGTGCTCGTGCGCGACCTCGGCTCGACCAACGGCACCACCGTGACCCGGCCCGGGCAGCAGCCGGTGCGGCTGCGGCCGGGCGAGCCGCAGGAGATCGAACCCGGAACCGTGCTGAGCCTGGCCGACGAGGTCGTGATCAGCTACGAAGTGCCCGACTGACACAGGCCCGCGGTGACCTTGGTCACCCATCTCGCCACGGGAGTCAGACGGGCGGCACCCCGACCCGAAGGTCGAGATGCCGCCCGCTCACGTCACGGGTGAGAGCGCGCTCAGCGCTCCTCCTCCCCGCGGATGAAGGCCTCGAGCTTCGCGCGACCGAGGTCGTCGGGGCGCTGCTCCGGCGGGGACTTCATCAGGTAGGACGACGCCGACAACAGGGCGCCGCCGATGCCGCGGTCCTTGGCGATCTTCGCGGCACGGATGGCGTCGATGATGATGCCGGCCGAGTTCGGGCTGTCCCAGACCTCGAGCTTGTACTCGAGGTTGAGCGGCACGTCACCGAACGCGCGGCCCTCGAGGCGCACGTAGGCCCACTTGCGGTCGTCGAGCCACGCGACGTAGTCGGACGGGCCGATGTGCACGTTGCGGTCGTCGGTCTTGCCGGCCAGCGAGCCGGTGAGGTTGGAGGTGACCGACTGGGTCTTGGAGATCTTCTTGGACTCCAGGCGCTCGCGCTCGAGCATGTTCTTGAAGTCCATGTTGCCGCCGACGTTCAGCTGGTAGGTGCGGTCGAGCTGCACGCCGCGGTCCTCGAACAGCTTGGCCATGACACGGTGCGTGATGGTGGCGCCGACCTGGCTCTTGATGTCGTCACCGATGACCGGCACGCCGGCCGCCTCGAACTTCGCGGCCCACTCGGGGTCGGAGGCGATGAACACGGGCAGGGCGTTGACGAAGGCGACGCCCGCGTCGATGGCGCACTGCGCGTAGAACTTGTCGGCGTTCTCCGAGCCCACCGGCAGGTAGGAGACGAGCACGTCGACCTTCGCCTCGCGCAGGGCGGCGACGACGTCGACCGGCTCGGCGCCGGACTCGTCGATGGTCTGGCGGTAGTACTTGCCCAGGCCGTCGAGGGTGGTGCCGCGTTGCACGGGGACGCCCAGCGGCGGCACGTCGGCGATCTTGATGGTGTTGTTCTCGCTGGCCACGATGGCCTCGGACAGGTCCCGGCCGACCTTCTTGGCGTCGACGTCGAACGCGGCGACGAACCGGATGTCGGAGACGTGGTACTCACCGAACCGGACGTGCAT
>JBJMHU010000012.1:0-3632 GCA_045807225.1 Ornithinibacter sp.
TAGCCGCCGGACGAGCGGTCGTCACGGCCCTGGTAACCGCCGCCGGTGCCCCGGTCGTTGCGACCCTGGTAGCCACCGGACGAGCGGTCGTCACGGCCCTGGTAGCCACCGGACGAGCGGTCGTCACGGCCCTGGTAGCCACCGCGGTCGCTGGTCGGGTCGGCACGCCGGCCCTCGTGGCGGTCGCGGCGGGCGGGGTCGGCGACCCTGGGGGCGCGGTCGCGCACCGGGCGCTCACCGCGCTCGAGACGGGGTCGTTCGTCATGGGGACGGTGCACGTGTCGCTCCTCGCGCGAGTCCGAGACCCAGCGCTTCGGTCGGTCGTTCCGGTCGTTCCGGTTCGAGGTGAAGTTGCGGTCCGAGCGGTCGCTCGAATACCTCGAACCGCGGGTGTCCTCGCGGTTGGAGGTGTTGGTCTGGCCCGAGGCGGTCCCCGAATACCTCGACCCCCGCGAGTCACTGCCGCGGCGCGGGTCCTCGCGGTCCCAGCGGGGCGAGCGCTCGGCGCGCGGTCGCTTGGTGTGACCGTCGGCCGGGTCGGGCCGGGCCGAGCGCTTCGGGGCGCTCTTCGGGCCGTCGGGCTGGCCGCGGTGGTGGGCCTTCTTGGGGGCCTTGCGGGCCTCGTTCTTCTGGGCAGCGGTCCAACGGGCCTTCTTGGGCCCGGATGCCTTCTTGGGCATGGGTGTGTTCACCTGTGTTTCGTCATCGGTTCGGACGTAGGCAGACACGTCTTCGAGCCGATGGCGAAAGCGGCGGAGCAAGACGAGCCTCGGACGTGGTGGTCGAGGTGACCATGGGTCCGTGGGGGCCGGTTCGACCTGGGTGTCACCGGCGCACCGGGTGGGATGGGGCGGCGTCGCACTCTGCGAATCCGGCGGACGCGGCCATGCGCCCGAGCACCTCGGTGACCGCCCAGTCTACCAGCGCAGCGGCATCCCCCAGACCAGCCGGATGCCGTGCCCGCGGCACCTCAGGGATGGCCAGTGGTCGAGTCTGCCCGCCGAAAGCAGCCACACGCCGTCCATGGCCAGGGCACGGCCAGGCCCGTGGACCCGCTCGGCAGGCGCGCTCAGCCCCCGGTCATCCTCCGGCCCGCGACCCGATCCTGCGAAGCACCACGGTGCCGGCAAGCACGCCGAGGGCCACGCCGGTCAGGTCGGCGACGGCATCCAGCACGTCGCCGGAGCGGTGCGGCAGCAGCGTGGCCTGCACGACCTCGCTGACCACGGCCTGGGCCCCGAAGACGGCCACGACGACCCGCCGGCGGAACCCGGCGACCAGCGCGAGGGCCACGGGCACCAGGAACACGAGCAGGTGCACCACCTTGTCGGCCTGCGGGAACAGCGCCGCCCCGCCGCCCTCCGGCGCGTAGAGCACCACGAGCTGCACCGCCACGGCCAGCGCCAGCAGCCCGAGGACCACCGGCCGACCGATGCGGCCGGCGGGCGAGGACGCGGCAGGCGCCACCTCGCCCACCCGGCTCACGCCGGGTCCCGGGCGGCCACCGCGGCCCGCACCGCCTCGGCGACCACGTGGCTGACGTCGGGGTGGAACACGCTGGGGATGATGTAGGTGGCGTTGCGCTCGTCCTCGTGCACCACGTCGGCCAGGGCGTCCGCGGCGGCGAGCAGCACGTCCGTGCTCACGTGCGACACACCGGAGTCGATCAGCCCACGGAAGACACCGGGGAAGACGAGCACGTTGTTGATCTGGTTCGCGAAGTCCGACCGCCCGGTCGCCACCACGGCGGCGTGCCGCGCGGCGATGTCCGGGTCGATCTCGGGCACCGGGTTGGCCATGGCGAACACGACGCTGTCCGGAGCCATCGAGGCCACGTCGTCCTCGGTGAGGATGTTCGGCGCCGAGACGCCGAGGAAGACGTCTGCACCACGCATCGCCTCCGAGAGCGTTCCGGTCATGCCCTCGGGGTTGGTGTGCTCGGCGATCCAGGCGTGGTTCGGGTGGTCGCCGGACAGCACGTCGGCCCGCCCGCGGTGCACCACCCCGTCGATGTCGGTCACCACGACGTGCGACGCGCCCGCCGCCAGGAACAGCTTGAGGATGGCGGTGCCCGCCGCCCCCGCGCCGCTCATCACCAGGCGCACCTCCTCGAGCCGCTTGCCCACCACCCGCAGGGCGTTGCGCAGGGCGGCGAGCGCCACGATCGCCGTGCCGTGCTGGTCGTCGTGGAAGACCGGGATGTCGAGCTCCTCCCGCAGCCGTGCCTCGATCTCGAAGCAGCGCGGGGCCGAGATGTCCTCGAGGTTGATGCCCGCGAACACCGGCGAGATGGCCTTGACGGTGCGGATGATCTCCTCGGTGTCGGTGGTGTCGAGACAGATCGGGAAGGCGTCGATGTCGGCGAACCGCTTGAAGAGGGCCGCCTTTCCCTCCATGACCGGCAGGGCGGCCAGCGGCCCGATGTCGCCCAGCCCCAGCACCGCGGTGCCGTCGGTGACCACCGCGACCGTGTTGCGCTTGATGGTCAGCCGCCGGGCGTCTGCGGGCTTCTCGGCGATGGCCAGGCAGACCCGGGCGACCCCCGGGGTGTAGATCATCGACAGGTCGTCGCGCGAGCGGATCGGCACCTTGGACTCCACCGACAGCTTGCCGCCGAGGTGCAGCAGGAAGGTGCGGTCGCTGACCCGGCCGATCTCGACGCCCTCCACCTCGCGCATCCGCGCGACGATCGCGTCGGCGTGCTCGGGGTCGTGGGTGAGCATGGTGAGGTCGATGCGGATCTGGGAGGCCCCGGATGCCGTGACGTCGAGCCCGGTGACCACTCCGCCGGCCGCCTCGATCACCCCGGTCATCTCACTGACCGCGGTCGCTCGGGCCGGGAGGACCAGGCGGACGGTGACGGAGTTGGCGATGGAGGGTGCGGACGGCATACCGAGGATTCAACCCGCTACCGGCAGGTAGGCCGAAACCGCTGCCCGGCGGACCGCGGGCGGCCCTACAGTGACCGGCATGTCCGACCACGTGGAAGTTCTCGGGTCGGGCACCGCCAGTGCGGTGCCCGACGTCGTCGTGCTCGACGCGCGGGTGCAGTGCGAGGCGGCCGACGTCGCCGGCGCGCTGGGCGCCGCGACCTCGCGGGTGACCACCGCGCTGCAGGCGGTGGCCGACCACGGGGTGGCCGCCGCCGACCGGCGCACCACCGGCATGGGAATCTCGACCCGCTGGGACCGCGACGGCTCCGGGGTCGTCGGCTACACGGCATACCAGAGCCTGCGGCTGCTCGTGCGCGACCCCGAGCGGGTGGGCGACCTCGTCAACGCCCTCGCCGGGGCCGCCGGCGACGCGTTCGGGCTCGACGGCGTCACCCTCGAGGTGGACGACCCCGCACCGCTGCTCGAGCGCGCCCGCGCCGCGGCCTTCGCCGACGCCCGGGCCAGGGCCGAGCAGTACGCCGCGCTGGCGGGGCGGCCGCTCGGCCCGGTGCTGCGCGTCATCGAGGAGCCCGACCGCGGGATGCCGGTGCCCCGCTTCGCCGCGAAGGCCGCCATGGAGGTCAGCGGTGCGATGCCGGTCGAGGCGGGCGAGTCGGCCGTGGGCGCGACCGTCACCGTGCGCTTCGGGCTGGGCTGAGGCGTGAGCTGGGTCGACGCCCTGGGCTGGTTCGGCTCCGC
>JBJMHU010000013.1:0-14764 GCA_045807225.1 Ornithinibacter sp.
CCGGGACCGTGACCGTGGCCGGGGTGGCGGCGCCCGCCACCGCGAAGGTGACCTCGACCGCGGAGGTGCTGCGGTTGACGGCCTGGCCCACCACGACGCCGGCCTCGCCCTTGGTCGGAACGACGACGGCGAGGTCGCGCAGGTCGAGGCCATCGATGGTCAGGGGCACCCCGTCGGCGGAGTCGTAGTCGTAGTCGGTCTGGACCGGCGAGAACGTCGCGCACCCGGAGGCGAGCAGGATGGCGCCGGCCAGGGCGGCGGCTCGCAGGGCGGAGGCGGCACGGTTCGTCACGCGGCCAAGGATAGCCATGCCCGACCCTGCGCCGCCCGCGGTGCCCCCGGACCGGGTTCGTCGGTGTGTCGGGAGCCACCCCAGCACCGCGCGCGGCGCCTGCTGCAGGGGTCTGCGGCGGCGGCCGTACCCACCCCGGGCCCGCGCGCGAAGCATGGGCGACGCGGTTCTGTCAAGACCCGATCTACGTCTCCCGCAACGCCGTTCCGCGCCCTGACCTGCGCAAACGCCGATGGGCCGGATTATTGCGACACGCCGGTGCGTGGTATCCTGAGTGTCGCGAAAGGGGACAACAACACATGGTTTTCAAGGTCGGCGAGACGGTCGTGTACCCCCACCACGGGGCCGCGCGTATCGAAGAGATCAAGACCCGCACGATCCGCGGAGAGGAGAAGCTCTACCTCAAGCTCAAGGTCGCACAAGGCGATCTCGTGATCGAGGTTCCTGCCGAGAACTGCGACCTCGTCGGAGTCCGCGACGTGGTCTCCAAGGAAGGCCTCGACAAGGTCTTCGAGGTGCTGCGCACTCCCTTCGCCGAGGAGCCGACCAACTGGTCGCGCCGCTTCAAGGCCAACCTCGAGAAGCTCGCCTCCGGTGACGTCATCAAGGTCGCCGAGGTCGTGCGCGACCTGTGGCGTCGTGACAAGGACCGCGGCCTGTCCGCCGGCGAGAAGCGCATGCTGGCGAAGGCACGCCAGATCCTGGTCTCCGAGCTCGCGCTCGCCGAGAAGACCGACGAGGAGAAGGCCGAAGTCATCCTCGACGAGGTCCTCGCGTCCTGACGCCGGGCTCGCGCCCACGCTGACGTGACCGACGCCGACGCTGCCCCGTGCAGCGTCGGCGTCGTCGTCGTCGCCGCCGGGTCGGGCACCCGCCTCGGGGCAGGGCTGCCCAAGGCCTTCGTGACGCTGCTGGGCCGTCCGCTGCTCGGATATGCCGTCGACACCGTCGCGCGGGTGCCCGGCCTGGCGGCGCTCGTCGTCGTCGCCCCTCCCGATCGCGCCGACCCCTCGGGGCCGTCGTGGGAGGGCGTCGACCTGCCGCCGGATGCCGTGGTGGTGGTCGGCGGCGCGTCGCGAACCGACTCGGTGGCCGCAGGTCTGGCCGCGGTCGGTGCCGTCGACGTCGTGCTCGTGCACGACGCGGCCCGCTGCCTCACCCCGTTGGCCGTCGTCGAGCGGGTGGTGGAGGCGGTGCGTCGGGGGGCCGCCGGCGCCGTGCCCGGCATCCCGCTGGTCGACACGGTCAAGACGGTCGACGCCGCCGGGGTCATCACCGGCACCCCCGACCGCGCGTCGCTGCGGGCGGTGCAGACCCCGCAGGGGTTCGCGCGCGAGGTCCTGGTCGCGGCCTACCGCAGCGGTCTGGCGGCCACCGACGACGCGGCGCTGGTCGAGCTGGCCGGGCACCACGTGGTCGTGGTCGAGGGTGACCCGTTGGCGTTCAAGGTGACCACGCCCGACGACCTCGAGCACGCCGAGCGGCTGCTCACCGAGCGCGCGGGGTCGACCACCGGGCGCCTGCCAGACTGACCGCATGAGCGCACCGCCCAGGGTCGGCATCGGGGTCGACGTGCACGCCCTGGCGGCGCAGGGGTCCGGGCGCGAGCTGTGGGTGGCCGGGCTGTACTGGCCGGGGGAGCGGGGGCTCGATGGGCACTCCGACGCCGATGTCGCCGCGCACGCGGCGTGCGACGCGCTGTTCTCGGCGGCCGGCATCGGCGACCTCGGTGCGCACTTCGGCACCGGCCGGCCCGAGCTGGCCGGGGCCTCCGGGCTGACGCTGCTGGCCGAGGCCGCCCGGCTGGTGCGCGAGGCCGGGTTCGACGTCGGCAACGTCGCGGTGCAGGTGGTGGGCAACGCGCCCAAGGTGGGCACCCGTCGCGCCGAGGCGCAGGCCGCGCTCTCGGATGCCGCGGGCGCCCCCGTGTCGGTCAGCGGCACCACGACCGACGGCCTGGGACTCACCGGTCGGGGTGAGGGCGTCGCCGCGATCGCGACCGCCCTGGTGTTCCCGCGTCCCCAGATCGACCAATAGGTCACGTCAGCGACATCGGGACGCGGCCTGCGTGCTGGAATCGACCAATAGGTCACGTCAGCGACGCCCAGGGGGTTTCGGGCTGCCGCCTTCCCGGGAGACCGGGTCAGCGTGCGCGGAGGTCGCTTCGCCGGTCGTTGCCGACGATGCGGGCCATCCGCTGCAGTTCGGCCACGTGACCGCACAGCGCCTCGCGCCCGTAGGGGGTGAGCACCACGGTGGTCACCTGACGGCCGTCACGCACCGAGCGGTCGAGCCGCGTATAGCCCCGGGCGCTGAGCACCTTGAGGTGCTTGGACAGCGCCGAGTCGGACAACCCCACCTCGTCGCGCACCGTGCCGAAGTCGGTGCCGGTCGAGGGCACGAGCATCGCGCAGATGCGCAGCCGGTGCGGCTCGTGGATCACCTCGTCGAACACCGGGTAGGGCATGCAGCGCAGCATACGGCGCGCTTTCCTGCGCGGAGAGGCGTTCGAGGGCCGTGCCGGAACCCAACCGGCGGCCGGCGGGCAGTGCCGGCCCTTCCGGCATCCGGACGCGCGGGTTAGCGTGGCGCAGACGCCGCCGTCCGACCGTAGGAGCACCCGTGCCGCAGACCGTCCAGGGAGTCATCGCCCGAGCCAGGGGAGCCGAGGTCGAGCTCGTCGACATCGTGGTCCCCGACCCGGGCCCGGGTGAGGCCGTGGTGCGCGTCGAGGCCTGCGGGGTCTGCCACACCGACCTGCACTACCGCGAGGGCGGCATCAACGACGACTTCCCGTTCCTGCTCGGCCACGAGGCCGCGGGCACGGTCGAGTCCGTGGGCGAGGGGGTCACCGACGTCGCACCCGGTGACTTCGTCATCCTCAACTGGCGGGCGGTGTGCGGCCAGTGCCGGGCCTGCCTGAAGGGCAAGCCCTGGTACTGCTTCGCCACCCACAACGCCACCCAGCGAATGACGCTCACCGACGGCACCGAGCTGTCCCCGGCGCTGGGCATCGGGGCGTTCATCGAGAAGACGCTCGTCGCGTCCGGCCAGTGCACCAAGGTCGACCGGGACGCCGATGCTGCGGCGGTGGGACTGCTCGGTTGCGGCGTGATGGCCGGCTTCGGTGCCGCCGTCAACACCGGTGGCGTGCGCCGCGGCGACTCGGTCGCGGTGATCGGATGCGGTGGGGTCGGCAACGCGGCCATCGCGGGGGCCAGGGTGGTCGGGGCGACCACGATCATCGCGGTCGACGTGGACGACCGGAAGCTCGAAGCCGCCCGTGGTTTCGGCGCCACGCACACGGTGAACTCCTCCACCGAGGACCCGATCGAGGCGATCCGCGGCCTCACCGGCGGCCACGGCGCCGACGTGGTGGTCGAGGCGGTGGGCCGGCCGGAGACCTACGAGCAGGCCTTCTACGCGCGCGACCTCGCCGGCACGGTCGTGCTCGTCGGCGTGCCGACGCCCGACAAGGAGATCACCCTGCCGCTGATCGACGTCTTCGGCCGCGGCGGCGCCCTGAAGTCGAGCTGGTACGGCGACTGCCTGCCCTCGCGCGACTTCCCGATGCTCGTCGACCTCTACCGGCAGGGCCGCTTCGACCTCGACGCGTTCGTCAGCGAGCGCATCGGCATCGGCGACGTCGAGGCCGCCTTCGACAAGATGCACCGCGGCGACGTGCTGCGCTCGGTCGTCGTCATGGACGGCGGACGGTGACCGACATCGGGATGCCGGTGCGCACGTCCCCGGGCGGGGTGCGGGTCGAGCGGGTGGTCACCTCGGGGGTGTTCGAGCTCGACGGCGGGTCGTGGGAGGTCGACAACAACGTCTGGCTGGTGGGTGACGCCACCGAGGTGCTCGTCGTCGATGCCGCCCACGACGCCGACGCGATCCTCGCCGCCGTCGACGGCCGCCGGGTCACCGCGGTGGTCTGCACCCACGGCCACAACGACCACGTCAACGCGGCCGGTGCGGTGGTCGCGGCCACCGGCGCCGCGGCATCCCTGCACCCCGACGACCGGGTGCTCTGGGACCAGAGCCAGAGCGAGCCGCCCGGCGCCGACCTCACCGACGGTCAGGTGTTCACGGTCGGCGACGTCGAGCTGACGGTGCTGCACACCCCAGGCCATGCGCCCGGTGCCTGCTGCTTGTACGCCCCGGCCCTGGGCGTGCTCTTCTCGGGCGACACCCTGTTCAACGGCGGGCCGGGCGCCACCGGGCGCTCGTACTCCGACTTCCCCACCATCGTCGAGTCCATCCGCACCAGGCTGCTCGACCTGCCGGCCGACACCGTGGTGCTGACCGGCCACGGCGACCCGACGACCATCGGTGCCGAGGCCCCGCACCTGCAGGACTGGATCGCCCGCGGCCACTGACGCCCGGCCGACGACAAACAGCGTGGCGGTGCCGCGCTGCCACGCGTGACCTCGCGCCGCAAGCCGTGTGCGTGTCGTCGGCCCGCCGCCGCGGGCCACGGCATCCGGTGGCAGCCTCGAGCGGAATGGGGGGATGCGCGCCCCCGCCGGTACCCTTGCGCGGGTGACCCTCAGGCTGTTCGACTCCCTCACGCGTGAGCTGCGTGACTTCGTCCCCGTCGTGCCCGGCAAGGCGGGGATCTACATCTGTGGGCTCACCACCCAGGCGCCGCCCCACCTGGGCCACGTCCGCTTCGCCGTCGCGTTCGACGTGCTGCGCCGCTGGATGACGCGCGGCCACGGCCTCGACGTCACGCTCATCCGCAACGTCACCGACATCGACGACAAGATCCTCGTCAAGTCGGCCGAGAGCGGCGAGCCCTGGTACGCCGTCTCCTACCGCAACGAGGTCGAGACCGCGGCGGCGCTCGAGGCACTCGGCGTGCTGGCGCCCACCTACGAGCCGCGGGCCACCGGCCACGTGCCCGAGATGGTCACCCTCATGGAGACCCTCATCGCCAAGGGCCACGCCTACGCGGCGAGCGACGGCAGCGGTGACGTCTACTTCGACGTGCGCAGCTGGCCCGCCTACGGCGAGCTCACCCGGCAGAAGGTCGACGACATGGTCGACGCCGAGGATGCCGACCCGCGCGGCAAGCGCGACGCGCGCGACTTCGCGCTGTGGAAGGGCCACAAGCCCAGCGAGCCGGTGACCGCCTCCTGGCCGACGCCGTTCGGCGAGGGCCGCCCCGGCTGGCACCTGGAGTGCTCGGCGATGGCCCGCAAGTACCTCGGCGACACCTTCGACGTGCACGGCGGTGGCGTCGACCTGCGCTTCCCGCACCACGAGAACGAGATGGCGCAGTCGCGCGCGGCCGGCCTGGGCTTCGCCAACTACTGGCTGCACAACGCCTGGGTGACCATGGGTGGCGAGAAGATGAGCAAGTCGCTCGGCAACTCGCTGCGGGTCAGCGAGGTCGTCAAGGAGCACCGTCCGCTCGCGGTGCGCTACTACCTCACCGCGGCCCACTACCGCTCGATGATCGAGTTCCACCCCGGCTCCATCGAGGAGTCGGCCACCGCCGTCGAGCGCATCGAGGGCTTCCTGCGCCGTGCGCTGCCCGGGGTGGTCACGGCCACCCCGACCGGCGACGAGGTGCTGCCCGAGGACTTCCGGGAGGCCATGGACGACGACCTCGGTGTCTCCGGGGCGCTCGCAGCGGTGCACGAGGCCGTGACCGCCGGCAACACCGCCCTGGACGACGGCGACTCCGAGGATGCCGCGGCGCTCGCGCGCGTGGTGATCGCGATGACCGACGTGCTCGGCGTGAACCCGCTCGACCCCATCTGGTCGGCCGGCGACAGCGGCGCCGGCGACGCCCTCGCGAGCCTCGACGCCCTCGTCAAGGAGCGCATCTCGGCCCGGGCCCACGCCCGGTCCGCCCGTGACTACGACACCGCGGATGCCATCCGCGACGAGCTCGCCGCCGCCGGCATCGCGCTCGAGGACACCGCGGCAGGGGCCAGATGGTCCCTCACGCGGGGACGGAGTGAGTGAACATGGCCGGTAACTCCCAGCGACGCGGTGCGGTGCGCACCGGCAACAAGAAGGGCCCCCAGGTCGGGTCCGGTGGCCAGCGCCGCCGCGGCCTCGAGGGCAAGGGCCCCACGCCCAAGGCCGCCGACCGGCCCAACCACAAGGCGCACAAGTCGGCCAAGGCCGCCGAGCGGCGTGGTGGCGGTCAGGCCGTGCGCACCAGCAGCCGCAAGAACAAGGCGAGCAGCGAGATGGTCGCCGGCCGCAACTCGGTGCTCGAGGCACTGCGCGCCGACGTGCCGGTCACGACGATGTACGTCGCCGGGCGCATCGACTCCGACGACCGGGTCCGCGAGGCGCTGAAGACCGCCACCGAGCGTGGCATCCCGGTGCTCGAGACCCCGCGTGGCGAGCTCGACCGGCTCACCGACGGGTCGGTCCACCAGGGCCTGGCCCTGCAGGTGCCGCCGTACGAGTACGCCCACCCCAGCGACCTCGTCGACCCGGAGGCTCCCGGCATCCCGCTGGTCGTGGCGCTCGACGGCATCACCGACCCGCGCAACCTCGGGGCCATCGTGCGCTCCGTCGCGGCGTTCGGCGGGCACGGCGTGGTCGTGCCCAGCCGGCGCTCGGCGGGGATGACGGCATCCGCCTGGAAGTCGTCGGCCGGTGCGGCCGCGCGCATCCCGGTGGCCCAGGCCACCAACCTCAACAGGGCCCTCGAGGACTACCGCAAGGCGGGCTTCTTCATCATCGGCCTGGACATGGACGGCGACGTCGAGCTGCCCGACCTCGAGCTGGCGTCGGAGCCGCTCGTCGTGGTGGTGGGCTCCGAGGGCAAGGGGCTGTCGCGGCTCGTGCGCGAGCACTGCGACCAGATCGTGTCGGTGCCGATGAGCTCGGCGGTCGAGTCGCTCAACGCCGGCATCGCCACCGGAGTCACGCTCTACGAGGTCGCGCGCCGCCGCCGGGGCCGCTGACGCAGCCCGCGCGCCGCCCTCGGGGGCCGCTGACACAGCTCTTCCCGACGGCTGGAAACGCCGGAAATGCTCGGTGTGTCGGGTGGGTCTGTGCGAGGATCGGCGCCGCCGGAGCACTTCGGCCCCGGGGGCAAGACACCCCCAATGTCGCGTCGCAGAGAGGGAACTCATGTCCGACCAAGGCCCGCCCCCGCCGCCTCCGCCTCCGCCGCCCGGTTCCGGCGACGGCGGCTACGTGCCCCCTCCGCCGCCCGGTGGCGGCGGCTACGGCGCGCCGCCGCCGCCGATGGGTGGTGGCCCCGTCGACCACCCCAAGGGGATCACGATCCTCATCCTCGGCATCCTGTCGCTGGTGTGCTGTTCGCCGCTGGGCATCGCCGCGTTCATCATGGGCAACACCGCGCTCAAGGAGATCGACGCGCAGCCTGGTCGCTACGGCAACCGGCAGATCGTGCAGATCGGCCGCATCCTGGGCATCATCGGCATGGTCTTCCTCGCGCTGACCCTCGTCTGGTTCCTGTTCCTCGGTGGCCTCGCCGCCGTCTCCGGCAGCTCCAACTGAACGGGTGACCCTCGTCCGCGAGCCGGCGCACCCCGGTCCCACCAGGGACCGGGTGCGCCGTCTCGCGCTCCCCGGCGCCGTCGTCGCCGTGACGGCGGCCGCAACGGCCTACGTCGCGGCCGTCGACCCCAACCGCCCCGGCCACTACCCCTTGTGCCCCACCTACGCGCTCGTCGGCATCTACTGCCCGGGCTGCGGGATGCTCCGTGCGACCCATGACCTGGCGCACCTCGACGTGGTGGGGGCCTTGGCCCGCAACCCGCTGTCGGTGCCGGTGTACCTGGGTCTCGCGCTGCTGTTCACGAGGTGGGTGCTCGCCCGTTGGCGTGGTGAGCAGCTGCGCTGGGACCCGCCGCGGTGGCTGCCGGCCGCGCTGGCCCTGGCGTTCGTGGCGTACACGGTGGCCCGCAACATCCCCGGGTGGACCTGGCTCTCACCCGCCTGATCGGCTGGGTCAGCGCTTGGGCACGTTCACGACGCTGGAGTGCACGGACTTGTCGCCGAGGGTCTGCTTGTCGGCGTCCCAGAGCATCCAGAGCCAGCCGATGTAGACGACCTGGTTGACCAGGCCGTTGACGATCTCGCGCAGGAAGGTCATGCCGGCACCGACCGGCTGCCCCGTCTTGTCGTCGAGCAGGTAGAGCCCGATGACCTTCTTGCCCACGCTCTGCCCGGTGCGGCCCATCTTGAAGACGCGGTTCCAGATGCTGATGGCGATGGCGATCAGCACGCCGAGCGCGATGAGCAGCCCGCCGAACGCCGCGAGCGCCGGGTTGGAGTCACCCGAGGTGGTCGTGTTGCCGAACTGGTCGGTGGTGAAGTCGCTCGGTGCGGCGATCGCGAGCATGATGATGCCGAGGACGACCGGGATCAGCCCCAGCATGGTGATGCCGATGTCGATGAGGTAGGCCAGGGCGCGCTGCCCGAAGCCGGCCACCTTGCCGAAGTTCTGCTCGACGTAGGCGAGGCTGCCGGGGTAGGCGGGGCCGCCGCCGCCCGCGTAGACCGGAGCCTGGGAGTAGCCACCGTAGGGGTTGGCCGGTGACTGGGGGTAACCGGGCTGTGCCCCAGCGGGATTCGGTTGTCCGTAGGATCCCACCGGCGGCGCAGGGGGCGGGTACTCCGGGGCGACCGGAGGCGCCGGCGGGCCGACGGGTGGCGGCGCGGGTGCAGGCGGCGGGGGAGGTGCGGCCTGCGACGACGTGGGAGGCGGCTCCTCCGGCGAGGTCGCAGGAGCGGGTGGGGTGTGCGGCTCGTCGGGTGTCGGGTCGGCGGGGACGTGCGGAAGGTCGGTCATGGCTGTCCCTTGGCGAGCATCGGGTGGGTGCCCTCCGATCCTAGGCTCGCCCCTCAGGAGTGGCGATGACGGGCAGCTCGCGCGTGTCGACCCCGAGCACCGCCCGCTCGTCGGGCTTCGAGGGCAGCACCGAGCTGACGTAGTCGTCGATCGCCATCGCGATGGGGATGTCGTGCTGGGCCCGCTCGGCCATGTACCAGCGGTGCTCGAGCACCTCGTGGAAGACCTCGGCCGGTTCCAGCTTCGACACCAGCGCACGCGGCACCCGTCGGGTGACCGGCTCGTAGACGTTGGCGAGCCAGTCGTGCGCCACGATCTCCTCGTCCTCGCCCTGTCTCTCGGTCGCGGCGGTGTACGCGTCGAGGTCGTTGAGCAGCCGGCGGGCCTGGTTCTCGCGCACGTCGAGGCCGGTCAGGCGCAGCAGGCGGCGCGAGTGGTGACCGGCGTCGACGACCTTGGGCTGGATCTGCAGGGACGTGCCGCCGATGTCGGTGGTGATGGCCAGCTCGTCGACGTCGAAGCCCAGGGCGTTGAGGCGGCGGATCCGGTCGTCGACCCGCCAGCGCTCGCTGTCGTCGATCAGCTCGGTGCCGGTGAGGGCGTCCCACAGCTCGCGGTAGCGCAGCATGATCCGCTCGCTGACGGCCACCGGGTCGCGGTCCTCCTGCAGCAGGCCGCCGGCCTCCAGGTCCATCAGCTCACCGGCGATGTTGACCCGGGCGATCTCCAGGTCGTGCTCGCGCTGGCCGTCGCTGAGCCGCTCGCGCAGCTCGCCGGTCTCGGCGTCGACGAGGTACGCGGCGAACGCCCCGGCATCGCGCCGGAACAGCGTGTTCGACAGGGACACGTCGCCCCACCAGAACCCGGCGAGGTGCAGGCGCACCAGCAGCACCGCGAGGGCGTCGATCAACCGGCCGGCGGTGCCCTTGCGCAGGTTCTGGCTGTAGAGCGCGCGGTAGGGCAGCGAGAACTGCAGGTGCCGGGTGATCAGGCAGGCGTCGAGCGGCTCGCCGTCGAGGCCGATCCGGCCGCTCACCACCGCGAACGGTTCGACACACGGCATCCGGAGGCGGTTGAGGCTGCGCAGCAGCTCGTACTCGTGCCGGGCGAGGTCGGCGCGGATCTCCTTGACCGCGAGCACGCGCCCGGACAGCCGCACGAACCGCACGACGTGCCGCGAGATGCCGCGCGGCAGGGCGGCGAGCAGGTCCTCGGGCCACTCCTCGAGGGGCACGCGCCAGGGCAGGTCGAGCAGTGCGGGGTCGGGGCGGGCGGCCGAGATCTCGAGTGCCATGGTCACAGCCTCTCGCACCCGGGACCCGTGCGGTACGCGACAGGGCCCCGGACACGGACGTCCGGGGCCCTGTGGTGCAGCGGTCGAGCGTCAGCCGAGGCGGGCGCCGCTACCCGGGTCGAACACGTGCATGTGCGAGGGGTTGGGGTAGACGAAGATCTTCGACCCCTTGTCGGGCACGTTGCGGCCGTCGACGCGCGCGATGAACGGCTTGGCGAGGCCGTCGTCGCCGCCCTCGAGCCTGACGTGTTCCTGGGCCGGGGTGGCGTAGACGTAGGCGTCGGCGCCGAGCTCCTCGACGACGTCGACGATGAGCTCGAGGCCGTCCTGGTTGGTGGTGACCTCGACGTCCTCGGGGCGCATGCCGACGATGACCTGGTTGCCGACCTTGCCGAGCAGCGAGCGGTCGACCGGGAGGCGGTGGCTGCCGAACTGCACGCCGTCTTCGGTGACCGGCACCGAGACGAGGTTCATGGCCGGCGAGCCGATGAAGCCGGCGACGAACACGTTGTTCGGGCGGTCGTACATCTCGCGCGGGGTGGCGCACTGCTGCAGGATGCCGTCCTTGAGCAGGGCGATGCGGTCGCCCATCGTCATGGCCTCGATCTGGTCGTGGGTGACGTAGACGGTGGTGACGCCGAGCCGGCGCTGGAGCGAGGCGATCTGGGTGCGGGTCTGCACCCGCAGCTTGGCGTCGAGGTTGGACAGCGGCTCGTCCATGAGGAAGACCTGGGGGGAGCGGACGATGGCCCGGCCCATGGCCACGCGCTGGCGCTGGCCGCCGGAGAGGGCCTTCGGCTTGCGCTCGAGGTAGTCGCCCAGGTCGAGGATCTGGGCCGCCTCGGCCACGCGCTTCTTGATCTCGCCCTTGTCGACGCCGGCGATCTTCAGGGCGAAGCCCATGTTGTCGGCGACGGTCATGTGCGGGTAGAGCGCGTAGTTCTGGAAGACCATCGCGACGTCGCGGTCCTTGGGCGACAGGTCGGTGACGTCGCGGTCACCGATCCAGATCTTTCCGCCGTTGACCTCTTCGAGGCCGGCGAGCATGCGCAGGGAGGTGGACTTGCCACATCCGGAGGGGCCGACGAGGACGAGGAACTCCCCGTCGGCGACGTCGATGTCGAGGCGGTCTACCGAGGGCGAGTCGTTGCCCGGGTAGATGCGAGTGGCTTGGTCGAACTTGACAGTTGCCATGGCGTCATTGCCTTCCTTCACCGGCAGGAACGTGCCGGACGATCCGTTGTAAAGGTGGTGGAGCTCCCGCCACATCGGTGTAAGCGGTTTCGCCAGTATGCCGTGTCGGGGCGGCGCAGTGGTACCCCGGTCTCGGGACGATGCGGCACGGCATCCGCTGTGCTTGTTAGATTGCGCCACGTGAACGAGTCGCGGTCAGCTCGCCTGGCCGACATCGCGGCGCAGGCCGACGTCAGCGAGGCGACGGTCAGCCGGGTGCTGAACGACCGCCCCGGGGTCTCCGACTCGACCCGGCAGGCGGTGCTGACGGCGATCGACGTGCTCGGCTACGACCGGCCCACCCGGCTCAAGCCCAAGTCGGCGCTGCTCGTCGGGCTCGTGATGCCCGAGCTGGTCAACCCGATCTTCCCGGCGTTCGCGCAGGTCATCGAGACGGCGCTGGCCGCCGAGGGGTTCACGCCGGTGCTGTGCACCCAGACCCCCGGCGGGGTGCACGAGGACGACTACGTGCAGATGCTGCTCGACCGGGGCGTCTCGGGGATCATCTTCCTGAGCGGCCAGCACGCCGACGCCACCTCCGACCCGGCGCGCTACCAGGGGCTGCGCGACCGCGGCCTGCCGATCGTGCTGGTCAACGGCTGGCTGAGCGGGGTCGACGCCCCGTTCGTGTCCAACGACGACGTCGCGTCGATGGGCCTGGCCGTCAACCACCTGGCGCAGCTCGGGCACACCGAGATCGGCCTGGCCCTGGGACCGGAGCGCTACACCCCGGTGATCCGTAAGGTGCAGGGCTTCCGGGTGGCGATGCGCGAGCACCTGGGCGTCGAGCCGGCCCACCTCGAACGGCTGGTCACGCACACGGTGTTCAGCCTCGAGGGCGGCGCGGCGGCTGCGGGGCGGCTCATCTCGCGTGGGGCCACGGCGGTGATCTGCGGGTCGGACCTGATGGCCCTCGGCGCGATCCGCCAGGCGCGCTCGATGGGCCTGAGCGTGCCGCGCGACGTCTCGGTGGTCGGCTACGACGACTCCACGATCATGGGGTTCACGGACCCACCGCTCACCACGATCCGCCAGGCGGTGGAGGCGATGGGGGATGCCGCGGTGCGCGCCCTGCTCGACGAGATCGGTGGGGAGGGGCCGCCGCGGGCGGAGTACGTCTTCCGCCCGGAGCTCGTCGTGCGCGGCTCGACCGGCGCGGTGCCGCACCGGGCCTGAACCGCCGGCCGTGCACGGATGCCGGGTGGCCGGCATCCGCGCTCGGTCTTTGCGTGACGCCTCGTAGCCGCGCTGATCAGGTGACCTACCCGGCGGTAGGCCACGGCAGGTGCGGCTGTTACGAGCCCGGCGAACCGGATCCCGAGACCAGCCGACGCGGCGCCTGGGTGGGGGACACGGCATCCGGGCGTTCCTCTGGCGCGTCGCGGGAGGCACCCCTATGGTTCGGGCATGAGGATCTCGGACGTGATCAGGCGCAAGGGCGGGACCGTCATCACCGTGCGCACCGACGCATCGGTGACCGAGCTGCTGTCCCTCCTCTCGGAACACAAGATCGGCGCGGTCGTGGTGAGCGACGACGGCGAGAGCGTGCACGGCATCGTCAGTGAGCGCGACATCGTGCGGCACCTGCACACCGACGGCGCAGGTCTGCTCGACGCGCCGGTCGGTCAGATCATGACCGCCGAGGTGCACACGGCCAGCCCCGACGACAGCCTCGACGACCTCGAGTCGATGATGACCGAGCGCCGCTTCCGGCACGTGCCGGTGGTCGTCGACGACAAGCTGGTCGCCATCGTGAGCATCGGCGACGTGGTCAAGAACCGCATCGACGACCTGCAGGCCGAGCGCGACCAGCTGCGCACCTACATCCAGTCCTGAGCAGGGGTCCCGACCCGAGTTCTTGCGAAAGCACCACCCGGCACAGGGCGTTCTCCGAGCCGGCGCGGTGTGCCATCCGCCCCCGTCGGCAGCTCTCGGTGAAGCGGGCACCCAGCCTGACGGCTTACCGTGGTGGGCATGACCGCCGACGCCATCGCCGACGGCCCCGAGCCGGAGGACGACGAGACCCTGCAGCCGCGTGAGTTCACGCGCCTGGGGGAGTACCGTCTCGTGCAGCGCCTCGGCGAGGGCGGGATGGGCGTGGTGCACCTCGCGCTCGACCGGCACGGTCGTGCGGTGGCGATCAAGGTGCTGCGCCAGCACATCGCGCACGACCCCGACGCCCGGGCGCGCCTGACCCGCGAGGTCAGCAGCCTGAGCCGGATCACCAGCCCTCGAGTGGCGCCGATCATCGATGCCGACGTCGACGGCACCACCCCCTACATCGTCACGCGCTACGTTCCGGGTCCCTCGCTCGACGACCACGTGGCCGAGCGCGGCCTGCTGCCGCCGGCCGACCTGCACCGGGTCGCGTCGGGCCTGGCCGAGGCGCTCGACGCCATCCACTCGGCCGGGGTGGTGCACCGGGACGTCAAGCCGGGCAACGTGCTGCTGGTGGACGGCGACCCGGTGCTCATCGACTTCGGCATCGCGCACGTGGCCGATGACATCCGCCTCACGATGACCGGGCTGGTCATGGGCACGCCCGGATACCTGGCCCCGGAGGTGGTCGGCGGTGAGGACGTCACACCCGCCACCGACTGGTGGGGGTGGGCGGCGACCACCGCCTTCGCCGCCAGTGGCACACCGCCGTTCGGCACCGGACCGATGGGCGCCGTGCTCGCCCGGGTGAGCGCCGGTGACCCCGACCTCGAGGCGGTCGACCCGCGCATCGAGCCCCTGCTCTACGCGGCTCTGTCACCCGACCCCAGCGAGCGCCCGCACCACGACGAGGTCGTCTCGGCGCTCGAGCGCTACGCGCACGGCGCGCCGGTCACCGAGGCCATCATGGTGCGTCGGGTGCGTCCGCCCACGCAGCGCCTGTCGGTGCCGCCCACCACCGCGCTGCCGCTGCCCCCGCCCCCGCCGTCGCGTCCTCCCGTCGCGCCGGTGATCGGGGCGGCCGCTGCGGGCGGTGGGCCGGCCGCGGCTCCGAGCGCGTCTGCCGGCCCGTCGGCAGCTCCTCCGCCGGTCGCGGCCCGCGTGCCCGCGCCGGCGCAGTCGTCGGCGCCGGCGCCCCTGCCGGCGCCGATGGTGACGACCCGCCGCCCTGCCGGGCCGCCCGGCTGGGAGCAGGCCCAGCCGGTGAACCGTC
>JBJMHU010000014.1:0-11138 GCA_045807225.1 Ornithinibacter sp.
CCCGGCCTTCCCCGAGAAGGCCGCGTTCGAGGTGGCCCGTGAGCTCGGCATCCCGGTGACGACACATGCCGGTGTCTGGGGCGCCACGAGCGACGACGGCATCCGGCTGATGCACGAGAACGGGTTCATGACCCCCGAGACGGTGTACGTGCACGCCTCGACGCTCACCCGCGACAGCTACCAGCGGATCGCCGCCACCGGCGGGTCGATCTCGGTGGCCACCGAGTCCGAGTGCAGCGCCGGGCAGGGCCACGCACCCACCGAGCAGGTGCTGCAGTACGGCATCCCGGTGTCGCTGTCGATGGACACCAGCGTGTGGTGGAGCGGCGACATGTTCTCCGCCATGCGCGCGACGCTGAACGCCGACCGGATGGCGCAGCACATGGACGCCCACCTCAAGGGCGACACCATCACGCACCTCCGGCTGCGGGCGCAGCAGGTCGTCGAGTGGGCCACCCGGGGCGGGGCGCAGGCGCTCGGCCGCGACGACCTCGGCAGCCTGCAGCCGGGGAAGAAGGCCGACATCGTGCTGATCAAGAACGACGACTCCCCTGTGTCGTTCCCGCTGCTCAACCCCTTCGGCCACGTCGCGTTCCAGGCCCAGCGCGGCGACGTGCACACCGTGCTCGTCGACGGGCGGGTGGTGAAGCACGAGGGCCAGCTGGTCGGTGTCGACCTCGACGACCTGCGCCGCCGGGCCGAGGCGACCGTCGACCACCTCGTCGGCGAGATGGGCGAGGAGGCCTGGACGGCCGGCATGAACCCGGCACTCCCGGACGACGATGACGACAAGGTGCTCGACAACCCCTACCAGTACACCGAGTTCCGCACGGACACCACGCGGGCCCGCGGTACGGTCTTCGGTGAGCCCGGTGCCGGTGAGGACGGCTGAGCCACAACCGGATCCGATCAAGGGGGAGGTGACATGGCCGGACGTGGTCAGGGTCCTGACTTCGTCGAGGCACTGGCGCGCGGCCTGGACGTCATCGCCTGCTTCGACCGCGAACGACCGCAGATGTCGCTCAGTGACGTCGCGCAGGCCACCGGGCTCGCGCGACCCACGGCCCGCCGCCTCCTGCTGACCCTCGAGGAGCTCGGCTACGTGCGGTCACGCGACGGCCAGTTCATGCTCACCCCGCGGGTGCTGTCCCTGGGCACCGCCTACGCGGCGTCGCTCGGCCTGTGGGAGATCGCCCGTCCCCGCCTCGAGGCGCTGGTCGGTCGCACCGGCGAGAGCTCGTCGATGGCCCAGCTCGACGGGTTCGACATCGTCTACGTGGCCCGGGTCTCGGTGCCCAAGATCATCGCGCTGCGCGTCGAGGTGGGCACCCGGTTCCCCGCCCCACCCACCTCGCAGGGCAAGGTGCTGCTCGCCGCGCTCGACCCCGCAGCGCTGGATGCCGTGCTCGCCATCCCCAGCCGCTCGGGCCTGGTGCCCCACGTAGAGCGCGACCGCGCCGCGCTCGACGACGAGCTCGCGCGGGTGCGCGCTCGCGGGTGGGCGCTGGCCGACGAGGAGCTCGCCCCCGGCGTGCGCTCGGTGGCCGTGCCGGTGCGCGACGGCACCGGTACGGTGCGGGCCGCCATGAACATCACCGTGCACGCGGCCGAGACGAGCACCGAGCGGCTGCGCGACGACCTGCTGCCGATGCTGCAGCGCACCGCGGCCGAGGTGAGCGAGGACTGGGCGCTCTGGCAGCGCCGCCCGCACGTGGAGGTGGCTCAGCCCCCGGCCGCGAGGTAGGTGTGCTCGATCGCGGCGAGGTAGGCCGCGGCCAGCCGCTCGAAGCCGTCGGCCGTCATCTCGACCTCGTCCCCCGGGGTGAAGTGGAGGACGGTGCGCTCGGGAGCCCAGCGGATCGGGTCCGGGACCCGCAGCGTGCCGGCGTTGCCGACCACCGAGCCGGCGATCACGCGCACCTCGTTCATCGGGTTTGCGTCGTCACCCTCGAGGTCGTGCTCACGGTGGGCGAACCACGCGTCGAGCACCACGACGGCCTGCACGAACACCAGGCTCTCGAGGGTCGTGTCCTCGACCTCGTTGGCGGCCCAGACGGCGAGCAGGGCGTCGCAGCTGTCCCGACAGGCCTCGATCTCTGCGGAGGTGTAGGCGGTGCGAGCGGGCACGGTGGCTCCTCGGGGTGGGCTCGTCGTCGTGCCGGAGCCTACGCCGCCGCGGCTCAGCGCAGGGCACCCGACGCGTCGAGCACGGCCGACCCGGCGAGCCAGCTGGCCCACGCGAGCACCACCGCGAAGGTGGTGTTCCACAGCGCCCGAGGCACCCGGGTGAGGCGGGCCAGCACCCCGGGGTCGCTCACCGCCGCGTCGGTCGCGGCGACCACCGCGCCAAGATGCCGCCAGGCGCCGACGATGAGCACCAGGCCTCCACCGACGACGACCTGGGCCTGCAGCTGTGGCGACCCGGCCCACCACAGCGCACCGGCCGCGACGAGGGCGACGGCCACGACGAGGGCGGTGAGCCCGGATCGCACCCGGAGCACGCTCGTGACGAGCACGGCCAGGATGCCGGTGAGCACCGGTGCCGACCAGCCCCGCACCGCCAGCCACACCGCGAGGGCGCCGACGACGCCGGGCGCCGGGTAGCCCGCCCAGGTCGTGAGCACGCGACCTGCGCCGCGCGCCGGGCCCACCGTGACGGCGTGCCCGGACATGTCGCCGCGCAGCACGAAGCCGGTGAACCGGCGGCCGCACAGCATCCCGATGCCGGCGTGGCCGAGCTCGTGCACGAGGGTGACCGCGAGCCGCACCACCCTCCACACCGGCTCGACCGCGACCGCCACGAGCGCCGCGACCAGCACGACGAGGACGGGTGGCCCGGCGAGGGCGATGCCCTGCTCGGGCACGACGCGTGACCAGACCTGCTCGAACCAGTTCATGACGACAGCACCATGGTGCGCGGGCGGTGCCCGCTCACCGGGTCAGCGCGAGCGGCGGCTCGCGCCCTCCGAGAAGGACGCCGCGGTGCGGGCCGGCCGGGAGGAGGTGCTGTAGGTGGATGCCTGGCGGCCGCCGGACGAGCGGCTGGACGAGCGGGTGCCGGAGCCGCCCGTCGAGCGGGTGCCGGAGCCGCCGGCCGAGCGGGTGCCGGAACCGCCGGTCGAGCGGCTGGAGGAGCCACCGGCGCCGCGGCGCCGCTGGCCGTTGCCACTGTTCCCACCGTTGCGACCGCGGCCACCGCCGCCACCTTGGCGCGCCGTGGCGCTCGGCTCGGGCAGCACCATGCCGCCCTCGAACGAGCGCTCACCGGGGGCGAGCTCCTGCAGGAGGGGGTGGGTGGAGGTGACCCGGGTCGTCGTGGGCTGCACGCCCGCCTTGCGGGTGAGGTCGCGCACGTCGCGCACCTGGTCGTCGGTCATCAGCGTGATGACGGTGCCCGAGGCGCCGGCGCGGGCCGTGCGGCCCGAGCGGTGCGTGTAGGCCTTGTGCTCCACCGGGGGGTCGGCGTGGATGACCAGCGCGACGTCGTCGACGTGGATGCCGCGGGCGGCGATGTCGGTGGCGACCAGGGTGCGGGCGGCGCCGGAGTGGAAGGCGTCCATGGTGCGGGTGCGGGCGTTCTGGCTGAGGTTGCCGTGCAGCTCGACCGCGGGCACCCCCGAGCCGTTGAGCTGGCGGGCCAGCTTCTTGGCGCGGTGCTTGGTGCGCGTGAAGACCACGGTGCGGCCTGGGGCGGCGACCAGGTCGAGCAGCACGGGCAGGTGGCCGTCGGCGGTCACGTGCAGCACGTGGTGCGACATGGTCGAGATCGGCGACTGGGCCGAGTCGGCCTCGTGGGTGACCGGGTTGTGCAGGTAGCGCTTCGCGATGACGCTGATCCCGCCGTCGAGCGTGGCGGAGAACAGCATCCGCTGTCCGGACCGGGGCGTGGCGTCGAGCAGCCGGCGCACCTGCGGCAGGAAGCCGAGGTCGGCCATGTGGTCTGCCTCGTCGATGACGGTGATCTCGACGGCGTCGAGCGACACGTGGCCCTGGCCGATGAGGTCCTCGAGCCGGCCGGGGCACGCGACGACGACGTCGACGCCGCGGCGGAGGGCCGCGACCTGCGGGCCCTGGCCGACGCCGCCGAAGACGGTGCGGGAGGTGAGGCCGAGGCGCTGTGCCAGCGGCGTCATCGCCTCCTCGATCTGGGTGGCCAGCTCACGGGTCGGGGCGAGGATGAGCGCGCGGGGCCGGCGAGGCTGCGGCCGCTTCCCGCTGGCCGCGAGGCGGCCGAGCAGCGGCAGCACGAACGCGATGGTCTTGCCGGAGCCGGTGCGGCCCCGGCCGAGCACGTCGCGACCCGCGAGCGAGTCGGGCAGCGTGGCGGCCTGGATCGGGGTGGGGGTCGTGATCCCGCCGGCGGCGAGGACCTCGACGAGGGGGGCGGGCACGCCGAGCGTGCCGAAGTTCTGGGGGGTCAAGAAGGTTCCTTCACGGTGCATGGGGTCGTCGCGACCGTCGTGGTCGGCGTCGACTCGGATGTTCTGCCGGGCGGGGCTCTGGGCCGCGGCGCCGCGTGACGGGGAGCTGGCCCCGACGCGAAGGCATCGACATCAAAGAAGCAGGGCCCGAGGCAGAAGGCGGGCCGCTGTCCAACAGTCTAGGCGACCACGCTGTCATCCCCCGAATCGCGCGGGCCCGCGGGATTGTCGAGGCTCGGGTCCGGGCGGGCACTCCCGCCCTACAGTGACGTATGCCGTCGCTGCCCCTCTTCCCGTTGGGGACCCCGCTGCTGCCCGGGGCACGGCTGCCTCTGCAGCTGTTCGAGCCGCGCTACCTGGTGCTCGCCCGGACGCTCGCCGAGCTCGCCGAGGACGACCGCCGGTTCGGGGTGCTGCTCATCCGCAAGGGCCACGAGGTCGGCCCCGACGCGGTGCAGGACCTGCACGGCATCGGCTGCGAGGCGCGGGTCGACGCGATGGCCCTGGCCGACAGCGCGATCGGCCCGATGGTCCACCTCATCGCCACCGGGGTGCGCCGGTTCCGGCTCGACGGGTTCGACGACTCCTGCGGCACCCCCTTCACGACCGGCGTGGTCACCTGGCTGCCCGAGCCGCCGGACGGCGACGACCCGCAGGTCGCGGCCCTCGCCCAGCGGGTGCTGCGGGCGCACCTCGACTACCTCGCCGGTCTGGGCGCCCAGCTCGAGCCGGTGGAGGCGGCCCTGCCCGCCGTGGCCTACCGGGTCGCCGAGCGGATGGCGCTCGACCCGGCCGACCGGCAGCGGGTGCTGGAGGGCGGGGATGCCTCGACCCGGCTGCGCACCGTGCTCGCGCTGCTACGTCGGGAGACCGCCATCGTCGGCCGGTTCGGGGCGCTGCCGACCCCGCCGGACCCGAGCGGCGCCTCGCTGAACTGACGCCGGGTAGGTTGCCGCGCATGGACCTCGCGCACCTCCAGGACGTCATCGAGCGCACCTACGGCGCCCGCGACCGGGAGCGTGGGGTGCCGAGCACCGTCGCGTGGCTCGCCGAGGAGGTGGGCGAGCTGGCCCAGGCCGTACGCAAGGGCGACCACGCGCAGCGCGAGCACGAGTTCGCCGACGTGCTGGCCTGGGTCGCGTCGCTGGCGAACCAGGTGGGCGTCGACCTCAGCTCGGCGGTGCAGCGCTATGCCGCCGGGTGCCCGCGGTGTGCGTCGCTGCCCTGCACCTGCCCCTAGAGGCCGGTCTCGTGGCGGCGACCAGACGGCATCCGGACGGTCTGGGACGGCGGCCGTGGAGCGGTCACCCGGCGCGGAGCACCCCGTGGCCGACCAGAGTGCGTGCCGTGGCGAGGACCAACGCCTCGGCGTCGGGGTGGGAGCCGATCCGGGCCGTCGCGGCCCCGACCAGGTCACGCACGGTGCGCGGTGCGTCGGCGGACAGCCACAGGGTCGCCGCGAGCCCGGGGAGGGTGATCGGCCGGCCGTCGCGCGAGAGCAGCAGCACGCTGCCGTCGCACACCACGGCATCCCGGAAGTCACTGCGCCACACCGTGGTCGACAGAGCGATGTCGTCGGGGGGAGTCACGGATGCCGGTTCCGGTGCCGGTTCCGCCGTGGCGCTCGGCCTGGGCCCCGCGACCCAGGTCCAGACGACGTCCTGCTCCTCCGGCGCCGTGCGCACTCCCGCGTGGGCGAGGTCGCCGACCAGGTCGACGCAGTCGTCGATGTCGCGGTAGCGCAGCCGGTAGGGCCCGTGCCCGGCGGCGAGCACCCGGGCCAGCCGGTCGAGCGGCCGGTCGAGGCTGGGCAGGGCCGAGGTCTGCGGGAGCACGACGCCCATCGCCTCGACCAGCCCGATCGGCTCCAGCGTCGGCACCACGGCGTCGTCGCTGCGCTCGAGCACCACGACGGCCGACAGCCGCAGCGAGCGGGGTGCCCGCCGCAGCCGCAGGTCGTCCGGCGACCGCTCGTGCTTGACCGAGGGCGACGCGGGGTCGACCACGATCGACAGGGGCTTGGGGTACGCCCGCACGGTGAGGTCGTGCTCGACCGCGACGGTCTCGTCGCTGACGTAGCCGAGGCGGCGGCCGAGGACGCGGCCGGCGGTGGTCTTGCCGGTCCCCGACGCGGCCACCAGGGCCACGGTGCCGCCGTCGTCGGTCGCCACTCCGGCGGCGTGCAGCATGACGCACTGCCCGGAGCGGCGCAGGATCGACGCGTGAGTGAGCCGGCGGGACACCCGGTAGGGCACGTCGGGGTCGCTGGTCGGCTGGGCGCTGCCGTCCACCTCGACCCACCCCTCGGCCGTGCGGGTGACGACGAACGGCGGGCAGGCGTCAGCCGACAGGGACTCACCCGAGGCGGGGATGCCGGTCGCTCGGTCCCAGAGGTGCACCAGCTCGCGCGCCAGGGCTTCGTCGAGGCCCGAGACGTCGAGCACCCACCGGGCTCCGAAGGCTTCGATGACGACCACGCGGTCAGTCTGCCGTCCAGCGACGGCGCTGCTCCCGCCCGGGTGCGGTGGCCGGCCCTACGATGGCGCCACGTCGGGGCGCCTGTCACCGGCGCTCTTCTCAGGAGGTGCCGCCGTGCGAGAACCTCGCAGCGCCGGCTGGCCGGCCGCCGCGTCGCCGAACCTGACCCGGCTGGGGGTGCGGTCCTGGCTGCTCCTGGGCGTGCTCGGGCTGACCATGGCCGTGCTGTGGCTGCTCGCGCAGGTGTCGGGCTTCGTCGTGCCCCTGGTGCTCGCCGCCGTGCTCGGTGCCCTCTTCGCCCCGCTGGTCGCGCGGCTGCAGGCCGCGGGAGTGCCCCGGTCGGGGGGCGCGCTGCTCGTGCTGCTCGGCCTCACGGCGATCGTGCTCGGGTCGGTCTGGCTCGTGGTCTCCGGGATCGCGGGGCAGTCGGGCCAGATCCGTGCCCAGCTGACCGCGGGCCTCGACACCCTGAGCTCTGGGCTGGCGTCGCGGGGCATCGACATCGGCAGCGGTGCAGCGGCCACGGACCAGGTGGGCTCGGCCACCGGGCAGGTCCTCGGGGGTGCACTCGGTGCGCTGTCCAGCGCCTTCTCCAGCGTGGTGTCGCTCGGCATCGGCACGGCGATCGCCGCGTTCCTCGTCTACTACGTGCTCGTCGACTGGCACGGACTGACCCGGTGGGTCGGCGCCCACGTCGGGCTCGACGCCGACCTCGGCGCCGAGGTCGTCGACGACTCCGCCGTGGCGGTGCGTCGCTACTTCTGGGCGCTCACCCTCTCGGCGGTCGTCACGGCCGTGCTGATCGGCGGCGCGGCGTGGCTGCTCGGGGTGCCACTCGCCTTCACGATCGCGGTCGTCACCCTCGTCACCTCGTACGTTCCCTACCTGGGGGCCATCGTTTCCGGTGCCTTTGCGACGCTTATCGCGTTGGGCGCCAACGGAGTCGACACGGCCATCGTCATCCTGGTCGTCATCCTGGTCGTGCAGAACATCGTCCAGACGGTCGTGCTGGTGCGCCTGGCCGGCACCGCCCTGAGCCTGCACCCCATCGTCGTGCTGGGCGCGACGATCATCGGTGCCGCGGTCGCCGGCATGCTGGGGGCGGCGCTGTCCTCGCCCGCCGTCGCGGTGGCGATCATGGCGCGCCGTCGCCTGTCGGGTGGGCCCGTGCCGGTCGACCTGCCCCCGGCCGTGGCCGACCCCGTCCCCGACGCTCAGGCGTAGCGCCGCGCGGCGCCCAGCGCCTGCCGGGCGTAGGACCCGCCGAACAGCACCGCGTGCAGCAGCAGTGGGTGCACCTGGTGCAGCAGCACCCGGTCGCGCCACCCCTCGGCCAGTGGGGCGGCCTCGTCGTAGGCCGCGAGCACCCGCTCGAGGTGCGGGGCCCCGAACAGCGCGAGCATCGCGAGGTCGGCCTCGCGGGACCCGCCGTGGGCCGCCGGGTCGATGAGTACCGCTTCCTGCGAGGTCCACAGCACGTTGCCCGACCACAGGTCGCCGTGCAGCCGGGCCGGCGCCTCGCCGGTGTCGAACGCGCCCGAGGCGACCCGGTCGGCGAGCCGGTGCAGCAGGGCGGCCCCGGCCCCGTCGAGCACACCGCGCTCCCGGGCGACCGGCAGCAGGGGGGCGATGCGGGCGGCCGCCCAGAACGCACCCCAGGTGGGCCAGGCGCCCAGGGCCAGGGGCAGCGGCTCGCTGAGCGGCCCGAGCCAGCCGTCGCCCACCCACCCGGGCGGGCCGCAGCCGTGTGCCGCGGCACCGGCGGCGTGCGTCACCGCCAGCCCGCGACCGAGGCGCTCGGCCGCCGCCGCGGTCGGGGGCGCCGGGGTGAGCCGCGCCAGGTCGAGGTGGTGCGGGCCCTCGTCGAGCACCTCCACGACCGTGGCACCGCCGTCAGCTGCGGCGTCCGCGAGCCAGCGCAGGCCGGCCGCCTCCCAGGTGAAGTAGCCCGGCGGCGCGCCGGCCGACTGCTTGCGGTGACGGGCCGGCATCCGGCCATCGTCGCAGGTCGGCCCCGCAGTGCTGCCCCGCAGGGGATACTGGGGCACTGACCACGGGAGGACCGATGAGCGAGCAGCACTCCGCCGCGCCCGACGGGCTCGTCGTGCCACCGGCCGCCCTGGAGGCGCTCACCACCGACATCGGCGGGGTGCTGGAGTCGATGGAGCAGCTGTCGGACTACCTCGAGCGGGTCGTGCACGCGGTGCGCCGGCACGTGCCCGGCTGCGACGAGGTGGGCGTCACCGTGCTGAGCGCCGGCCGGCCGCACACGGCGGCCTACACCACCGTGCAGACCCTCGAGATCGACGCCCTGCAGTACGCCCTGGGCGACGGCCCGTGCCTCGACTCCGCCCGGCACCGCCGCGAGAACCGGGTCGACGACCTCGTGGCGGCCGACGGTCGCTGGCCCAAGTTCGCGAAGGAGTGCCGCGACGACGGCATGCGCAGCCTCCTCGCCCTGCCGCTGGTCAGCGGTGCCCAGTGCGTCGGGGCGCTGAACCTCTACAGCTGGACCCCCCACGCGTTCGAGGGCTTCGACCCCTCGCTGGTGCGGGTCGCCGCCTCGCGCTGCGCCGACGCCGTGGTTGCCGTCTCGGCGCTGGACGGGGTCCAGCGCCTGGCCGGGCAGCTCGAGCAGGCGATGGCCAGCCGGGCCGTCATCGAACAGGCCAAGGGCGTCATCATGGCGCTGCGCGGGCTGCCCGAGCACGCGGCGTTCGAGGTGCTGCGCACCACCTCGCAGGCCCGCAACATCAAGGTGCGCGAGCTCGCCCACCAGATCGTCAGCGGTGTCGTCACGCGGGAGGAGCCGGGGCGCGCCTGAGCGCTGCCCTAGCATCGAGCCATGCCGCGACCCCATGCCGCAGCAGTGCTCGAGGACGCCTACAACGGGCGCAAGGGCGCCATGCTGCGGTCGCGCGGGTGGACCACCCGGCTCGTCCCCCTCACCGGCTACGGCAGCGTGAGCCAGCTGCGGGTGCTCGGCCGCGTCATCATGACCCGTGGCCGGCCGGAGGACGAGCCCGACGAGCCGACGTATGCCGCGCGGCTGCGGGCGGTCGAGCTCGAGACCCGGGGCTGGAAGGCGTTCTTCGCGACCCCGGCGGTCGACGAGCCGGTGACCGTGCGGGTGAACGAGCGCATCGTGACCACACGCACCGACCGGGGGGGCTACGTCGACCTCACCGTGCGCGGTCACGGGCTGTCGCCGGGCTGGCACCACATCTACGTGGGGTCGCCGGGCGCCGAGACCATCGACGTGCCGGTGCTGGTGGTGGGCAGCACGGTGACCCACGGCATCATCTCGGACATCGACGACACGGTGCTCTCCACGTCGCTGCCCCGCCCGATGATCGCCGCCTGGAACACGTTCATGCGGTCCGAGGGAGCCCGCAAGCCGGTGCCGGGCATGGCCACGATGTACCGCGAGCTGCTCGCCGAGCACCCCGACGCCCCGGTCATCTACCTGTCCACCGGAGCCTGGAACACGGCACCGCTGCTCACCCGCTTCCTCCGGCGCAGCGGCTTTCCCGCCGGCCCGATGCTGCTCACCGACTGGGGGCCGACCAACTCCGGGTGGTTCCGGTCGGGCCAGGAGCACAAGCGGGCCCAGCTGCACCGGCTCGCCCGCGAGCTGCCGCACGTGAGGTGGCTGCTGGTCGGCGACGACGGCCAGCACGACCCGAGGCTCTACACCGAGTTCACCGCCCGCCGCCCCGACCGGGTGCGGGGCATCGCGATCCGCGAGCTCTCACCCAGCGAGCAGGTCCTCTCGCACGTCATCCCGGTCGCCAACGACAACCTGGCGCCCGCCCCCACCGAGCAGCTCGAGGTGCCGGTGGTGCGGGCCAGCGACGGCTACGGCCTGCTCCGTCAGGTGCGGATGGTCTGGAACCAGCGGTAGCGTCGGCGCATGCCCGAGCTGCCCGAGGTGCAGGCCCTCGCCCACTTCCTGGGCGAGCGCACGGCCGGGCTCGTCGTCACCGGCGTCGAGCTGGGCTCGATCTCGGTGCTCAAGACCTTCACCCCGCCGCCGCAGGCGCTCGTCGGTGCGCCGGTGGACGGGGTGTCCCGGCACGGCAAGTTCCTCGACATCGACTGCGGTGGAACGCACCTCGTGTTCCACCTGGCGCGGGCCGGGTGGCTGCGCTGGTCCGACGCCATGCCGGCGACCGTGCTGCGGCCGGGCAAGTCGCCGATCGCGCTGCGGGTGCGCTTCGACGACGCCTCGGGCTTCGA
>JBJMHU010000015.1:0-19044 GCA_045807225.1 Ornithinibacter sp.
TCGCAGGTACGGGTTCGTGGTCCGCTCGCGGCGCATCGTCGTTGCCGGGCCGTGGCCGGCCAGCACGAGGGTGGAGTCGGGCAGGGGCAGCACGACATCGCGCAGCGAGCGCTGCATGGCGGCGGAGTCGCCCCCGGGCAGGTCGGTGCGACCGATCGAACCGGCGAACAGCACGTCGCCGCTCACCATGGTGCGGTCCAGGCCCTCCTCGGGCGGCAGTCCGTCGGGCACCGTGTCCAGGCCGAACATCACCGAGCCCTCGGTGTGCCCCGGGGCGTGCAGCACCTCGACGTCGAGCCCCGCGAGCGTGAGCCGCTGGCGGTCGGTCATCGCCACCACGCGCTCCGGCTCGCGCCACGTCGCCTTCTGGCCGAACTGCTGCTCCAGCATCTCGAGCAGGCCCGGCATCACGTTGCTCAGCGGGTCGCGCAGGCGGTAACGGTCGTCGGTGTGGATGTAGGCCGCGGTGTCGCCGCCGCAGACCGGTGTCACCGAGTAGACGTGGTCGATGTGACCGTGGGTGAGCAGCACGGCCGCGGGCTTGAGCCGGTGCTCGGCGAGCACGTCGCGCAGCGTCTGCTCGACGCCGATGCCGGGGTCGACCACGACGCATTCCTCCCCCGGGCCGGGCGCGAGGACGTAGCAGTTGGTGCCGAAGGCGGCAGCGGGGAAGGCGACGGCGAGCACGGGTGGAGCGTAGCCGCAGGGCCCCTGCCTAGACTGGCCGCCGTTGCCGCTGTGATGGAGGGACTACCGAAGTGACCAAGGAGCAGGAGCGCGCCCGGGCACGCCGGCGTTACGAGCGCCAGCAGGCCAACATTGCCCAGCGCGAGTCCGATCATGCGCGCCGGATGCGGCTCACCGCGATCATCCTCACGGTCGCGGTCGTGGTCGGCGTGGCCGCCGTGCTCGGTGGCGTCTTCGGCTCCTCCACCTCGTCGGACGAGGCGGCACCTACGGCAAGCACCGCCACGACCACCGCCGCCGGCTGCGAGGCGCCTCCCCAGGCCCTCGGCACTGCGGCCAAGATCCCCCTGCCCGACGCCGCCACCGCGGCGGGCAAGACCTTCGTGGCCACCGTGACCACGAACTGCGGTGACATGGAGTTCACCCTCGACGGCACCAAGGCACCCCAGGCGGTGGCCGCGTTCAACGAGCTGGCCAAGCAGAACTACTACCTCAACTCCCCCTGCCACCGACTCACCTCGGGCGGGCTGAAGGTGCTGCAGTGCGGGGACCCCACCGGCACCGGTTCCGGAAACCCCGGGTTCGGCTACGGCGTCGAGAACGCGCCGAAGGACGGCGTCTACCCGCGGGGGACGCTGGCGATGGCGCGCACCAGCGACCCGAAGAAGGGCACCGGCGGCCAGTTCTTCATCGTCTACGGCGACTCCACGCTGCCGGACCCGGATGGGTACACCGTGTTCGGCACGGTCACGTCCGGGTTGGATATTGTCGACAAGATCGCTGCCGCCGGGGTCGCCCCCGGTGGTGGCAGCGCAACCGACGGGACCCCCGCCGCACCGATCAGCATCCTGCGGGTTGCTGTCACCGAGAAGAAGGCCTGACCGTGTCCGACGACCAGCCCACGCCCACCCCCCTCCCGAGCATCCCCTCGCCGGCCGCCCTCGCCCGGATGCACCCGCGTCCGGTGGCGGCACCACCCGCGGTGGCGCGCTCGGAGTCGGCGCGGTTCGGCCGGGTCGACGACGAGGGCCACGTCTTCGTCACCGTCGGTGACGAGGAGCGTGAGGTCGGCTCCTACCCCGGTGCCACTCCTGACGAGGCCCTGCAGTACTTCGCGCGCAAGTACGACGAGCTGGCGGCCTCGGCCGACCTGCTCGAGGCCCGACTCGCCAACCCCGACGTCTCCGCGAAGGAGGTCGCGGACGGCCTGACCACCCTGCGCGAGCACGTCGAGAGCACCGGCGTGGTCGGTGACATCCCGGCCCTGCAGGCTGCCGTCGAGCGGGTGGCGGCCGGGCTCGAGGCCAAGCGCGCGCAGGAGGCCGAGCAGCGTGCTGCCGCGCGGGCGGAGGCCACCGCTCAGCGCGAGGCCATCGTGGTGGAGGCCGAGCAGATCGCCGGGCAGCCGGCCGCCTCCACGCAGTGGAAGACCAGTGGCGAGCGGATGCGCGCCCTGCTCGACGCGTGGAAGCAGCACCAGCGCACCGGGGCCAAGCTGGACAAGGCGACCGAGTCGGCCCTCTGGCAGCGCTTCAGCCACGCCCGCAACTCCTTCGACAAGGCTCGGCGGGCCTGGTTCGCCGACCTCGAGACCAGCCGCGCCGAGGCCCGGGCCACGAAGGAGGCCCTGGTCGCCGAGGCCGAGCAGCTCGCGACCAGCACCGACTGGACGCCCACGGCGCGCGCCTTCAAGCAGCTGATGGACCGCTGGCGCGCCGCCGGCCGGGCCTCGCGCGCCGAGGACGACGCCCTGTGGGAGCGGTTCCGCACGGCGCAGGACTCCTTCTTCGCGGCCAAGGACGCGATCTCGGCTGCCGAGGAGGAGGAGTTCCGTGCCAACCTGGCGGTCAAGGAGGAGCTGCTGACCGAGGCCGAGGCACTGCTGCCGGTCACCGACATCGAGGCCGCGAAGGTGGGCCTACGCGGCATCCAGGACCGGTGGGAGAAGGCCGGCAAGGTGCCGCGCGCCGACCTGGAGCGGGTCGAGAAGCAGATGCGACGGGTCGAGACCGCCGTGCGCGAGGCCGACGAGCAGCGTTGGAAGAGAACCAACCCCGAGGTGGCGGCCCGAGCCCGTTCTCTCGTCGACCAGCTCGAGGCGTCCGTCGCCTCCATCGAGTCCGACGTCGCCAAGGCCGAGGCCAAGGGTGACGAGAGGGCCGCCGAGGCCGCCCGCGCGCGCCTGACCGCCCAGCAGGAGTGGCTGGCTCAGGCCCGGGCCGGCCTCGACGAGTTCGGCGGCTGAGCGGGCTCCGGCCGCCTCCCGACCTAGTCCTCGGTGCGTCGTCCCCCGGTGACCCGGTGCGCGTCGAAGACGCCGTCGACCTTCTGCACGGCCCGCACGACGTGGCCCAGGTGCGCCGGGTCGCCCATCTCGAAGGTGAAGTGCAGCTTGGCCACCCGGTCGCGCGAGGTGGTGACCGCGGCCGAGAGGATGTTCACCCCGTTGTCGGAGATCACCCGGGTGACGTCGGACAGCAGCCGTGAGCGGTCGAGCGCCTCGACCTGCAGCTGCACCAGGAAGACGCTGCCCGAGGTGGGAGCCCACTCGACCTCGATGATCTTGTCGGGCTGCGACAGAAGGGAATCGGCGTTGGTGCAGTCCTTGCGGTGCACGGAGACGCCGTTGCCCCGCGTGACGAAGCCGAGGATGTCGTCGCCGGGCACCGGGGTGCAGCAGCGGGCCAGCTTGACCCAGACCTCCGACATGCCCTTGACGACCACACCCGGGTCGCCGTGACGGCGGTGGTTGGGCCGAGCGGTGACCGGAGTGGCGGCCTCCGCGATGTCCTCGCTGGCGCCCTCCTCGCCGCCCACGGACGCCACCAGGCGCGACACGACGTGCTGCGCCGAGACGTGGCCCTCGCCGATGGCCGCGTAGAGACCCTCGATGCCGGCCAGCCGCAGCTCCTCGGCGACCCCGGTGAGCGACTCGACGGAGGTGAGCCGCTGCAGCGGCAGGCCCTGCTTGCGCATGGCCTTGGCGAGGGAGTCCTTGCCCTCGTCGATCATCTCCTCGCGGCGTTCCTTGGTGAACCAGTGCTTGATCTTGTTGCGCGCCCGCGCCGAGCGCACGAAGCTCAGCCAGTCGCGGGAGGGACCGGCGGAGTCGGCCTTGGAGGTGAGCACCTCGACGACGTCGCCGTTGTCGAGCCGGCTCTCGAGCGGCACCAGGCGCCCGTTGACCCGGGCCCCGATGCAGTGGTGCCCGACCTCGGTGTGCACGGCGTAGGCGAAGTCGACCGGGGTGGAGCCGGCCGGCAGGCCGACCAGCTGTCCCTTGGGCGTGAAGACGTAGACCTCACTGGCGTTGATCTCGAAGCGCAGCGACTCGAGGAACTCGCCCGGGTCGGAGGTCTCCTTCTGCCAGTCGAGCAGCTGGCGCAGCCAGGCCATGTCGTTGGTGGCGTCGGCCTGGCCGTCGCGCACCTGCACCCCGCCCTGGTTGCCGGTGCCCTTCGCGCCCGGGTCCTCCTTGTACTTCCAGTGCGCGGCGACGCCGTACTCGGCCCGGCGGTGCATGGTGTGGGTGCGGATCTGGATCTCGACCGGCTTGCCACCGGGGCCGATGACCGTGGTGTGCAGCGACTGGTACATGTTGAACTTCGGCATCGCGATGTAGTCCTTGAACCGCCCCGGCACGGGGTTCCACCGCGCGTGCAGCGCCCCCAGCGCCGCGTAGCAGTCGCGCACCGTCTCGACCAGCACGCGCACCGCGACGAGGTCGTAGATCTGCTCGAAGTCGCGGCCCCCCACGATCATCTTCTGGTAGACGGAGTAGTAGTGCTTGGGGCGGCCGGTGACCGTGGCCTTGATCTTTGCCGAGCGCAGGTCGGCGCTGACCTCGTCGCGCACCCCGGCGAGGTACTCCTCGCGGGCCGGCGCACGCTCGGCCACCAGCCGCACGATCTCGTCGTAGACCTTGGGGTAGAGCGCCTGGAAGGACAGGTCCTCGAGCTCCCACTTGATGGTGTTCATGCCCAGCCGGTGCGCCAGCGGGGCGTAGATCTCCAGGGTCTCCTTGGCCTTGCGCTGCGCGCTCTCCTGCGAGACGTAGCGCCAGGTGCGTGCGTTGTGCAGCCGGTCGGCGAGCTTGATGACGAGGACCCGGATGTCGCGGGCCATCGCCACGACCATCTTGCGCACCGTCTCGGCCTGGGCGGCCTGGCCGTAGGTGACCTTGTCGAGCTTGGTGACGCCGTCGACGAGCATCGCGATCTCGTCTCCGAAGTCGCGCCGCAGCGCCTCGAGGCTGTAGGAGGTGTCCTCGACCGTGTCGTGCAGCAGTGCGGCGGCGAGCGTCGTCGGGGTCATGCCCAGCTCGGCCAGGATCGTGGTGACCGCCAGCGGGTGGGTGATGTAGTCGTCGCCCGAGCGGCGCTTCTGGCCCTCGTGTGCCCGCTCGGCCACGGCATAGGCTCGCTCGATCAGGGCGAGTTCGGCCTTGGGGTGGGTGCTGCGCACCACCTGCAGCAGCGGCTCGAGCACGGGGTTCTCGGGCACCCGGTTGCGCCCGACCAGGGCCAGCGCGGCCCGGGCCCGCGCGCGCGAGGACAACCCGGGGGGAGGTGTGGCCCCCGGCACGGCCGTCGTCGTGTCCTCAGCCATGCCCGGAGTGTAGTCGCCGGTCATGGGACGACGAGGAGTGCTCCCACCGGGCGCGACCCCATGCGGGCCCGGCCGCCCAGCACGGCGAGCTCGACGATGCACTCGAACGCCACCACGTCGGCGCCCGTGCCCTCGAGCAGGTCCCAGGCCGCCACGGCCGTGCCACCGGTGGCCAGCACGTCGTCGACGAGCAGCACGCGCTCTCCTCCGACGAAGGCGTCGGCGTGCACCTCGATCTCGGCGGACCCGTACTCGAGGTCGTAGGAGATCGAGACGGTCTCTCCCGGCAGCTTGCCGGCCTTGCGCACCGGCACGAAGCCCACCCCGAGGGCGTGGGCCAGGGCCGCCCCGACGACGAAGCCGCGCGCCTCCACCCCGGCGACCAGGTCGACGGCGCCGTCGTGCCGGGCCCGGATCGCCTCGACGACCGCGGCGAACGCCCGTGGGTCGGCCAGCAGCGGGGTGATGTCCTTGAAGACGACGCCCGGCTGGGGGAAGTCGGGGACGTCGCGCAGGGCGGCACCGACGACGGCGGCGACGGCGGCGACGGAAGCGGGGCCGTCGACGCCGCCGGGGGCGGTCGTCATCGGGTCAACGCTTGGACTTCGGCGTGCGCCGCGGCTGGTTGCGCGGGCCTGCTGAGGTCTGGTGGGCGTACTTGTGCACGGCCCGACCGGTGAGCGTGGCACCCTCGCCGTCGACGGCCGCAGGTGCACCGCCGCCGACGGCCACCGGCTCGCCCGCGAGCTCACCCGCGTCGTGCGCCGCCTCGGCGGCCGCGACGTCCTTGGCCCTGCGGGCCTGGTGGCGCAGGGCCTTCTTCTCGAGCTCGACGACGGACGCGTCGCGCCGGCGCAGGCTGACGAGCAGCGGCGTGGCGATGAAGATCGAGGAGTAGGCGCCGATCAGGATGCCGACGAACAGCACCAGCGACAGGTCGAGGAGCACGCCCGGGCCCAGGAAGATGGCGCCGACGACGAGAACCGCGGTGATCGGCAGCAGGCCGATGACGGTGGTGTTGATCGAACGGACCATCGTCTGGTTGACCGCCAGGTTGGCGGCCTGGGCGAAGGTGAGGCGCCCGTTGGCGAAGGCCTCGTTGGTGTTCTCCCGCACCTTGTCGAAGACCACGACCGTGTCGTAGAGGCTGTAGCCGAGCACGGTCAGGAAGCCGATCATCGTGGCCGGGGACACCTCGAAGCCGGTCCAGGCATAGATGCCGACGGTGATGACGAGGTCGTGGGCCAGCGCGATGAGCCCGGCCGCGGCCATCTTCCAGTTGCGGAAGTAGACCGTCATCAGCAAGGAGACCGCGAGCAGGAAGATCACCAGGGCGCGCAGCGCCTGCTGGCTCACCGAGGCGCCCCACGAGGGGCCGATGAACGTGCCGCTGACCTCGGACTCGGCCACCCCGAACGCCTTGGCGAGATCGGTGCGCACCTTCTGGCTGTCGGTGTCGGAGAGCTTCTCGGTCTGCACCCGCACGGTGTTGTTGCCGACGAGGGTGACGTTGACGCCACGCTCGTCCTCGCTGGCGCCGACCGCGGTGCGCGCGATCTGCTCGTAGTCGCCGGGCGTCGCGGTGGTCGCGACGCGGAACTCGGACCCGCCGCGGAACTCCAGGCCGAGGTTGAGCTGCTGGGTCACCAGGCCGAGCACGGCGATGACGATCATCACCAGCGAGGCGAGGTAGAAGCGGCGGCGATGCGGGACGACCGGGATCGAGCGCTTGCCGGTGTAGAGGTCGTTGCCGAAGGTGGCGAAGCTGAAGCTCATGCCACACCTCCTTCAGAGCCGGCGGACACCGGTTCGGGCGTGCGGGCGGGGGTCGGCGTGGTGAAGCGGCCCCGGCCGGCATACCGGACGGACTGCGGCACACCGAGCCGGCGCGGGTCGAGGCCGGACCAGGGGTGGCCGTCGCGGAAGAACGGACGCCGCGCGAGGAGGGTGAGCAGCGGGTGGGTGAACAGGAAGACCACGAGGAGGTCGATCAGCGTGGTCAGGCCCAGGGTGAACGCGAAGCCGCGCACGCTCGAGCTGGCCAGCGCGTAGAGCACCAGGGCCGCCAGGAAGTTGACGCCGTCGGCGACCAGGATGGTGCGCTTCGCGCGGTTCCAGCCGGTCTCGACCGCCGCCGCCAGCGAGCGGCCGTCGCGCAGCTCGTCGCGGACCCGCTCGAAGTAGACGATGAACGAGTCGGCGGTGAAGCCGATGGCGACGATCAGGCCGGTGACGCCTGCCATGTCGAGGCGGTAGTTCTGCGACCAGCCCAGCAGGGTGATGGTCAGGAAGGTGATCAGGCCGGCCACGATGATCGACGCGACCGTGACGAAGCCCAGGGCGCGGTACTGGAAGAGCGAGTAGATGACGACCAGGAGCAGGCCGATCAGGCCGGCGATGAGGCCGTAGCGCAGCTGCTCGCTGCCCAGGGTGGGGCTGATGTCGATGCTGGTCTGCTCGACGAAGGACAGCGGCAGCGCGCCGAACTTGAGCTGGTCGGCCAGGCTGCGGGCGCTCTCGAGCGTGAAGCCGCCGGTGATGCTGGCGCGGCCGTCGAGGATGGCCTCGTTGAACCGGGGCGCCACGATGACCTTGGAGTCCAGGGTGGCGGCGAGCTGGTTCTGCGGCTCGGGCAGGGCCACCATCTTGCGGCTGATGTCGGCGTACTTCTTGGCACCCTCGCCGTTGAGGCTGAGGGCGATCTCGACCTCGCTCGTGACGTTGCCCTGCTGGTTGGTCTGGTAGCCGGAGGTCGCGTTGCTGATCTGGTCACCGGACACCACGACCGGGCCGAGGATGTACTTGGCCGAGCCGCTGACGTCACAGGTGACCAGCGGCTGCGCCGCCACGTCGACGATGGCGTCGACCTGAGCAGGGTCGCTGCAGTCGAGGGCGTCGTACTGCGCCTGCACCTCGGGGGTGATCCAGGCCGGGTCGGTGGGGTCGGTCGGCGTGGTGCCGGATGCCGGGGCGCTCGCCGAGGGGGCGGGGGACGCGGCCGGGGTGCTGGGGGCCGGCGTCGGCGCCGTCAGTGCCTCGGGCACGGCGCTGTTGCTCGTGGGAGACGCGCTGCTCGCGGTCGTCGGCGTCTTCGACGGTGACGGGCTCGGGGCGCCGGTGGCCGTGCCGGTCGGCGACGGTGACGGTGCCGCCTGCGGGCTGCCGGGGCCGACCGCCAGCACCGGGCGGAACTGCAGCTGCGAGGACTTGCTGATCGCGTCGCGCACTTCCTGCGTCGGGATCTCGGGGATGCTCACGACGATGTTGCGGTCACCCTGGGTGGTGACCTCGGCGCCGGACACGCCGCCGGCGTCGACGCGCTGCACGATGATGTCGCGCGCCTGGTTGAGCTGCTCGGTGGAGACGCTCTGGCCGGCCTCGGTCTTCGGCTCGAGGATGATCTGGGTGCCGCCCTCGAGGTCGAGGCCCAGCTTGGGGTGGGTCTTGGCGTCGGAGATGAAGACGGCGCCGGCGAGCAGGCCGCCGAGCACGAGCAGCATCGCCAGGAGGAAGAGGAGGGACCGCCGGGCCGCGGTCTGCTGGCTGCCGCCGGCCATCTCAGGCCACCTCGGTGGCGCGCATGCCGATGGCGCGGCGGTCGTAGCGCAGCGTGCCACCCGCCCCGGTGTCGAGGGTGGCCACCTTGTCGTCGAGCGCGACGATGGTGCCGTACAGGCCCGACGTCGTCACCACCTCGTCACCCACGGACAGGGAGCTCTGCATCACCTGCACCTGCTGGGCGCGTCGCCGCTGGCTGACAACGATGAAGATCAACAGCAGGAACGGGAGGAGCAGGACGAGCAGGTAGCCGAGGCCGGAGCCGGTGAACATGAGTGAGTTCGGTCCTTTGTGTCAAGGTCGCCTGCGGGGCAGGCAGTGGTTCGGCCGCGGACCAGCCATACCGAGGCGCAAGTCTAGGCGACGCCGTGGTCACCCGCCCAACGCGGCAGGCGGAAGCATAGTGCCCAGTTCTCAGGTTCTCACCCGGAGAACCGCCCGGGGCCGGCCCCCTCGTCGTCGCCGGGGTCGAGCGGGAGCGCGTCCTGCTGGAGGAAGCCGGCCGGCGCCCGCAGCCCGAGGTGCCGCCAGGCCCGGGCGGCGGCTGCCCGTCCCCGCGGCGTGCGCACGATGTAGCCCTCGCGCACGAGGTAGGGCTCGGCCACCGTCTCGACGGTGTCGGACTCCTCCCCCACCGCCACGGCGAGGGTCGACAGCCCGACCGGGCCCCCACCGAAGCGGCGGCACAGCGCCTCGAGCACGGCCCGGTCGAGCCGGTCGAGCCCCGCGTCGTCGACGTCGAACAGCGCCAGCGCGGCGTGGGCGGCGTCGGAGTCGACGTGTCCCTGGCCGTGCACCTGCGCCCAGTCGCGCACCCGGCGCAGCAGCCGGTTGGCGATGCGTGGTGTGCCCCGCGAGCGGCTCGCGATCTCGGCGATGCCGGCCTCGTCGGCCTGCACCGCGAGCAGCCGGGCGGACCGGTGCAGGATCGTGACGAGGTCGGCGGTGTCGTAGTAGTCGAGGTGCGCCGTGAAACCGAACCGGTCGCGCAGCGGCGCGGGCAGCAGCCCGGCCCGGGTCGTGGCCCCGACCACGGTGAACGGCGGCAGCTCGAGCGGGATGGCCGTGGCGCCCGGTCCCTTGCCCACGATGACGTCGACCCGGAAGTCCTCCATGGCCAGGTAGAGCATCTCCTCGGCGGAGCGGCTCATCCGGTGGATCTCGTCGAGGAAGAGCACCTCGCCCTCGTCGAGCGAGGACAGCACGGCCGCGAGGTCGCCGGCGTGCTGGATGGCCGGGCCGCTGGTGACCCGGATCGGTTTCTCGATCTCGGCGGCGACGATCATCGCCAGGGTGGTCTTGCCCAGCCCCGGCGGCCCCGAGAGCAGCACGTGGTCGGGGGCGCTCCCGCGACGCCTGGCGGCCTCGAGGACCAGTCCCAGCTGGTCGCGCACGCGCGGCTGGCCGGGGAACTCGCTGAGCCGCTTGGGGCGAAGGGCCGCCTCGACCAGCCGGTCGTCGTCGGAGCCGGCCGCGTCGACCACCCGGGCGGTGGCCTCGTACGATCCGTCGGCCCCTGCGTCGTGGGAACCCTGGGCCTCGAGCATCTCGCTGGCGAAGCCGCGCTCGGGCTGCGCACCGGGCTGGGGCGCGCTCACGGCCGCAGCTCGCGCAGGGCCAGCCGCAGGTAGGCGGCGATGTCGGCGTCGGCGGGCGCGCTCGCGGCGACGCGCTCCACGGCATCCCCGGCCTGCTTGGCCGACCAGCCCAGACCGGTGAGGGCCTCGGTGACCGGCCCGCGCCACGGCTCGCGACCGCCACCGGCAGCGGGGGTGCCGGATGCCGCGCCCGCACCGGAGCCGCGCCCGGCACCCACCTTGTCGCGCAGCTCGAGCACGAGGCGCTCGGCCGACTTGGCGCCGATGCCGGGGATGGTGGTGAGCGCCTTGCTGTCACCGCTGGACAGCGCCGCGGCGAGCTGGTCGGGGCCCATCACCGAGAGCATCGCCAGGGCCAGGCGCGGGCCGACGCCCGAGACCGTCTGCAGGGTGACGAACATGTCACGCTCGGCGGGGGTCGAGAAGCCGAACAGGGTGAGGGAGTCCTCGCGCACGACCAGGCTGGTGGCCAGCGACGCCTCGCTGCCCCGGCGGCACGCCGATGCCGTGGCGGGGGTGGTGTGCAGCAGCATCCCGATGCCGCCCACCTCCACGACCAGGTGGTCGAGGCCCACGTGGGCCACCGGGCCGCGCACCGACGCGATCATCGGCGCGCCTGCTCGGCGACGGCGGCGACAGCGAGGGCGTCGAGCCGGGCGGTGGCGGCGCCACGCCACGCGTGGCAGATGGCCAGCGCGAGGGCGTCGGCGGCATCCGCGGGCCGGGGGGCTGCCTCGAGGCCCAGGATGCGGGTGACCATGGCGGTGACCTGCGCCTTGTCGGCCCGGCCGGACCCCGTGACCGCGGCCTTGACCTCGGTCGGGGTGTGGAAGACGACCGGGATGCCGCGCTTGGTGGCGGTGAGCAGGGCGACGGCCGTGGCGTGTGCGGTGGTCATGACCGAGGCCACGTTGACGTCGGCGAAGACCCGCTCGACGGCCATGACCTCGGGAGCGAACCGGTCGAGCCAGCCGTCGAGCTCACGCTCGAGGAAGACCAGCCGCTGCCCCGGGTCGGCGTCGCTCGGGGTGCGCACGACCCCCACCGCCACCATCACGGCCCGGCCCGGCCGCCCGTCGACCACGCCGAGACCGCAGCGGGTCAGGCCGGGGTCGACACCGAGCACTCGCACGCGGCACCCCTCTCGACGTCGGTCACCGGCCGGCCGGCGTGGCTTGACTGGTTAGAACACCTGTTCGGTGCCCCACGCTACACAGCGCCGACCCGCGGACGACGGAACAACACACGGGGTGTCGCCCCGGCATCCCGCCCCGCCCCCGTGGGGTCGAGAGGGCATCGCGGCGGCGAGGGCGGGTAGGTCGCCGACACGACGGGGCCACGCCGGCGTGGCCCCCTTCGCGAAGGAGCGCAGCATGCACCTGCCCGACCTCACTGCCCTCACCAGTGCGGAGCCGCCGTTCACGAGCGTCGCGCTCGACGTCACCCACACCGACCCCGCGACGACCGACGACGTCGAGCGGCGCTGGCGCCGACAGGCCGACTCGCTGCTCGAGCAGGGTGCCCCCGCCGAGCTGGTCGACCTCCTGGGCGAGACCCTCACCGAGCCGACCGGGCTGAGCGGTGAGCGCACCCGGGTCGTCGTCGCCACCGACAGGGTGCTCCTGGACCAGGTGCTGCCCGGCCGGCCGGTGCGCGACGAGGCCTGCGTCGGACGGATCCCGCTGCTGATGCCGCTGCTGCGGGCCTGGGCACGCTTCGTGCCGCACGCCGTGGTGCGCCTGGACCGCGCGGGCGCCGACATCGACGTGCTCAGCACGCCCGACGCGCCACCGCGGCACCTCGAGCGCGACGGCGGCCACGACGTGATGCACCAGTTCGGGGGCGGCGGCTGGTCGCAGCGGCGGTTCCAGTCGCGGGTCGAGGACTCGTGGCAGCACAACGCCGGGGCGGTGGCCGACGCGCTGGCCCGCGTGCAGCACGACCTGCACCCCCAGCTCGTGCTCGTCGGCGGCGACGACAAGGCCTGGGGCCAGCTGCGCGGGCAGGTCAGCGAGCCGGTGGCCGGCCGGCTGGTGCGGCTGACCACCGGCGGCCGGGCCGACGGCGTGTCGACGCAGGCGGAGGAGGAGGCCGTGCGCCACGAGCTCGAGCAGTGGCGCGTCGACCGGCGTGAGGAGCTCTTCGACACCTACCGGGAGGAGCGCACCAAGGCGCGCCGGGTGGCCGAGGGCCTCTCGGCGGTGGTCACCGCCCTGCAGCGCGGGCAGGTGGAGACCCTCGTGCTGCGGGACGACCCGACCTCGACGGCGCAGCTGTGGGTCGGCCGGTCGCCGCTGGCGCTCGGCGAGGCGGCCGACGACGTCGCCGAGAGTGCCGGCGGGGCCGAGCCGCTGCTGGTGCGCGCCGACCTCGCCCTGCCGTGGGCCCTCGTCGGCTCGGGCGCGGGCCTGGTGCTCGTGGAGGACGACGACGACGTCGAGCTCGTCGACGGGGTCGGAGCCCTGCTGCGGTGGTCCGACGAGAGCACCCCCCACCAGCCGGGCGAGTGACCTCACGCCTGCGTCAGGGACGGGCGAGCACCAGGTAGCGCTCGTCGGCGATCTCCCGGGCCCACAGCGCCGGGTCGGCCAGGTCGTGAACCTCGACCCCCGAGCACCACTCCGCCGCGATCTCGGCGCACCGCGCTGCGGTCAGCCCCGCACCGGTCGCCCAGCTCCCCTCGACGAGCACCAGCCGGCCCCCCGGCCGCAGCGCCGCCACCCACCGGCCGACCACGGCGACCGGGTCGGGCAGCGCCCAGAGCACGTGCCGGCAGAGCACCACGTCGACGGATGCCGGGTCCAGCCCCGGGTCGGCCGCGTCACCACGGCGCACGGTGACCAGCGCGCGCACGGCATCCGGTGCGGCATCCAGCTTGTCGGTGGCGAGCTGCACCATGGCGGGCGAGAAGTCGAGCGCGTCCACGGCATACCCCTGCTCGGCCAGCAGCAGCGCGAGGGTGCCGGTGCCGCAGCCGAGGTCGGCGACCCGGGCGGGGGGCAGCGGCAGCACGCAGAGCAACAGCTCGCGCCAGGCGGCCCGTACGCCCTCGTCGAGCAGCCCGTGGTCGGGCGCCTCGTCGAAGGTGGGTGCTTCGCGGTTCCACAGGTCGACGGCGTCGGAAGTCATCGCTCGACCCTGGGCTCACTCCTCGTCGAGCTGGGCGAGCACGTCGTCGGGGATGTCGCCGTTGGCGAACACGTCCTGTACGTCGTCGGAGTCCTCGAGGGCCTCGATGACGCGGATCATCTTCTTCGCACCGTCGACGTCGAGCGGCACCTGCAGGGTGGGCACCCACGACGCCTCGGCCGAGTCGTAGTCGACCCCGGCCTCCTGGAGCGCGGTGCGCACAGCCACGAAGTCGGTGGCCTCGGACACGATCTCCCAGGTGTCGCCGTTGTCGTTGACCTCCTCGGCGCCGGCCTCGAGCACCACCTCGAGCAGGTCGTCCTCGCTCTTCTCCGACTTGGGCACGATGACGACGCCCTTGCGCTCGAAGACGTAGCTGACCGAGCCGGGGTCGGCCAGCGCACCGCCGTTGCGGGTCAGTGCGGTGCGCACCTCGGCGGCCGCGCGGTTGCGGTTGTCGGTGAGGCACTCGATGAGCACGGCGACCCCGCCGGGGGCGTAGCCCTCGTAGGTGATGGTCTCCCAGTCGGCGCCCCCCGCGGTGGCGCCCGAGCCCCGCTTGACCGCGTTGTCGATGTTGCTGTTGGGGACCGAGGTCTTCTTGGCCTTCTGGATGGCGTCGTAGAGGGTGGGGTTGCCCGCCGGGTCGCCGCCGCCGGAGCGGGCCGCGACCTCGATGTTCTTGATCAGCTTGGCGAAGAGCTTGCCGCGCTTGGCGTCGATCGCCGCCTTCTTGTGCTTGGTGGTCGCCCACTTGGAGTGGCCGCTCATGAACGCTCCCTCTGGTTCTGCGTGGCGATGTGCTGCCGCACGATGTCGACGAACAGCTGGTGCACCCGGTGGTCGCCGGTCACCTCGGGGTGGAAGGAGGTGACGAGCAGGTTCCCCTGACGCGCGGCGACGATCCTACCCGCGGCGGGCCCGTGCTCCACGCGAGCCAGGACCTGCACGGCATCCCCCGCGTCCTCGACCCACGGAGCCCGGATGAAGACCGCCCGCACCGGCTCACCACCGAGCTCTCGGATGTGCAGGTCCTCCTCGAACGAGTCGACCTGCCGGCCGAAGGCGTTGCGCCGCACGGTGATGTCCAGGCCCCCGAGCGTCTCCTGGTCGGCTCGGGCGTCGGCGATCCGGTCGGCGAGCATGATCATCCCCGCGCAGGAGCCGTACACCGGCAGCCCGCCGGCGATGCGCTCGCGCAGCGGCGCCTGCAGCCCGAAGGCCCGCACCAGCTTGTCCATGGTGGTCGACTCCCCGCCGGGGATGACCAGCCCGTCGACCTCGGTGACCTCCGCGGGCCGGCGCACCGTGCTGGCGTGCGCCCCGGATGCCGCCAGGGCGGCGAGGTGCTCGCGGACGTCGCCCTGGACCGCGAGGACGCCGATGTGGGGGATGCCGGTCACGGGCGTCGATGCTACGGCCCGGCTGCCGACACTTCCCGCGTGCCCCCTGCTCCCGTCACCGTCGGGCCTCGGACGGCGGCTGGGAGGCCGACGGGTGCGGTGCGGGAACCGGCCTGCCGGCCTCCGCCATGGCCGCGGTGTCGGTGCTCTTCGTCGACCCGGCGGCCACCGGACGCGGGGTCGGCAGCGCGCTGCTGGCCACCGCCGTCGACCACGCCTGCGCGCTCGAGCGCACCCCGGTGCTGGACGTGGTCAGCGAGAGCAGCCGCGCCGTCGCCCTGTACGAGCGGCACGGGTGGCGGGTGGTCGGCCGGGCCCGTCCCCCGTGGCTGCCCGCTGACCGCGAGCCGCTGCTGCTGATGGCCCTCCGGCCGACCACACCGCTCTCGAAGGCACCGCCCTCGCCCCCCGTCGACCGGCCTGTCACGGAAGGTGATCCGCCCGCCCGCGCGTGGGTAGCCTCGAGGGTGGTCACGGACGAACAGGAGGTGGGGCCATGGCACCCGGTGTCACGCTCGCAGTGATCGGCGCGATCTTCACGTTCGCCGTCCGGTCCTCCCCCACCGGCATCGTCGACTGGCACATCGTCGGCATCATCTTCATGGTCGCCGGCGCCGGGCTGATCTGGCACGCCCGCCGGGGCACCACCCACGAGCGGGTCATCACCCGCGAGCAGCGCCCGGCCAGCGACGAGTCCGACCTGCCGAACCCCATCACCCACAACACCGTCGTCCGCGAGACGATCCAGGACCGCGACCACGAGTGAGGGGGGCTGCCGCTCGTCGGTGTCAGTCGCCGCCGCGCGGAGTCACTCGCCGCCGCGCGAAGTCACTCGCCGCCGCGCGGTGCGGCCTGCGCCGCCTGGGCCCTGGCGGCCACGGCATCCGGCAGCAGTGACGCCGCCCCCGCCTGCAGGGAGTTGCGCCTCGAGCCGGCCACCACGTGGTCCTTGCCGGCCATCAGCGCCTTGAAACCGTCGCGCGCCACGTCGTCGGGGTCGTCCTTGGGCCCCTGTCCGACGGCGGTGTCCTCCATGTCGGCGCGCTCGAAGAACTCGGTGTCGGTCGGACCCGGCATCAGCGAGGTGACCGTGACGCCGCTGTCCTTCAGCTCGGTGCGCAGCGCCTCGGCGAACGAGTGCACGAACGCCTTGGAGGCGGCATACGTGGCGTGGTACGGACCGGGCGCGGTGGCCGCGATGCTGGCGGTGAACAGCAGGCGCCCCTCACCGTGGGCCACCATGTCGGGCACGACGAGCTTGGCGAGGTGCACGGTCGAGCGCACGTTCAGGTCGACGAGCCGCAGGTCGGACTCGAGGTCGGTCTGTGCGAACGGCCCGCCGACGCCCACGCCGGCGTTCAGCGCGGCGGCCGCCAGCGTGCGCCCGTCGGCTGTTGCCGCCCGGTGGAGCGCCTCGACGCCGAGCGGCGTGGCGAGGTCGACCTCCTCGGCGAAGACGTCGGCACCGAGCCCGGCCAGCTCCTCGGACACCCGGTGGATGCCGGGGTCCTCGGCAGCGATGACGAGGTCGAAACCGTTGGAGGCGAACTGCCGGGCCAGTGCCAGGCCGATGCCGCTCGAGGCACCGGTGACGAGCGCGAAGGGACGAGGTGACTGGGTCTGCTGCTCGGTCATGGGCGAGCCGTACCCCGGCCATGCCCAGCCATTCGCCGCCGTCGAAGGCGCGCCGCCATGGCGGTTCTCGCACCCGGCCCAACGCCGACCACCCGGTACCGTCGCTCGCATGCCATCGCTTCGCGAGCGGGCCCACGAGCTCGACGCCGCCCACGCCACCACCGACCTGCGGGCCCGGTTCCGCCTGCCCGCCGGCACGGTCTACCTCGACGGCAACTCGCTGGGGGCGCTGCCGGCCGGGGTCGCCGAGGCGGTCGCGGACGTGGTGCACCGCCAGTGGGGCAACGACCTCATCGCGAGCTGGAACGACGCCGACTGGTGGGGCGCCCCGACCCGCGTCGGCGACCTGATCGGCTCGCTCGTCGGGGCCGCCCCCGGCCAGGTGGTCTGCACGGACTCGACCTCGGTCAACCTCTACAAGGCGACCGTCGCGGCATCCCGGATGCGGCCGGGGCGGCGTGTCGTGCTGACCGACCCCGACTCCTTCCCGACCGACCTCTACGTCACCGCCGCAGCGGCCCGCGATGCCGGGCTGGTCGTCGAGCTCGTCTCCCCCGCCGACGCGCTGGAGCGGATCGCCGAGCTGGGCGAGGACCTCGTGCTCGCGTCCTACTCCTCCGTCGACTACCGCACCGGCGAGCTCTGGGACCTGCCCTCCATCACCGAAGCGGCCCACGCGGTGGGTGCGCTGGCGTGCTGGGACCTGTGCCACTCGGCCGGCGTGCTCGACGTCGGCCTCGACGCCCATGAGGCCGACCTCGCGGTGGGGTGCGGCTACAAGTACCTCAACGGCGGCCCCGGCGCCCCGGCCTTCCTCTACGTGGCGCACCGCCACCTCGACGGCTTCGACCAGCCGCTCGCCGGCTGGAACGGGCACGCGACGCCGTTCGCGATGGAGCCCGACTACGTGCCGGCACCCGGCATCACCCGCGGGCGGGTGGGCACGCCCCCGCTGCTCGGCATGCTCGCGCTGGAGGCGGCGCTGGCGGCCTACGACGGCGTGGAGGTGGCCGCGGTGCGCGAGCGGTCGCTCTCGCTCACCGGGTTCTTCCTCCAGTGCCTCGACGAGCTGCTCCCCGACCTCGAGGTGGCGACCCCGCGGGACCCGGATCGGCGCGGGTCACAGGTGAGCGTGCGGCATCCCCAGGCGTATGCCGTGGTGCAGGCACTGATCGCCCGCGACGTCGTGGGCGACTTCCGCGAGGCCGACATCGTGCGGCTGGGGTTCGCACCGCTCTACCTCACCCACGGCGACGTGCTGCGGGCCGCCGAGCACCTGCACGCCGTCGTGGAGGGCCGGGAGTTCGAGCGCCCGCAGTTCCGGCAGCGCGCCACGGTCACCTGAGCCACAACTTTCCCGCCCGATCACGGAACCTTCACCTTCGCCGGGGTTCGTTTCTGCGGGGAAGCTGAAGGTTCCGGTGTGGAGCGGTGATGCCGGGTGGGCGCCGAGACGCTCAGGTCACCAGCCGCGCTCGGCGAGGCGGTGCGGCTGCGGGATCTCGTCGACGTTGATGCCGACCATGGCCTCGCCGAGCCCGCGCGACACCTTGGCGATGACGTCGGGGTCGTCGTAGAACGTGGTTGCCTTGACGATCGCCTCGGCACGCTCCGCGGGGTTGCCGGACTTGAAGATGCCGGAGCCGACGAAGACGCCCTCGGCGCCGAGCTGCATCATCATCGCGGCGTCGGCCGGGGTGGCGATGCCGCCGGCGGTGAACAGCACGACGGGCAGCTTGCCGGCCTCGGCGACCTCCTTGACGAGTTCGTAGGGCGCCTGCAGCTCCTTGGCCGCGACGTAGAGCTCGTCCGGCGGGAGGCTGGTGAGGCGCCGGATCTCGGCGCGAATGGTACGCATGTGGGTGACCGCGTTCGACACGTCGCCGGTGCCCGCCTCGCCCTTGGAGCGGATCATCGCCGCGCCCTCGGTGATGCGGCGGAGCGCCTCGCCGAGGTTGGTGGCACCGCAGACGAACGGCACCGTGAACGCCCACTTGTCGATGTGGTTCTCGTAGTCGGCCGGCGTGAGCACCTCGGACTCGTCGACGTAGTCGACGCCGAGCGACTGGAGGACCTGGGCCTCGACGAAGTGCCCGATGCGGGCCTTGGCCATCACCGGGATCGAGACGGCCTCGATGATGCCGTCGATCATGTCGGGGTCGCTCATCCGCGAGACGCCGCCCTGGGCGCGGATGTCGGCGGGGACGCGCTCGAGCGCCATGACCGCGACGGCTCCGGCGTCCTCGGCGATCTTCGCCTGCTCGGCCGTGACGACGTCCATGATGACGCCGCCCTTGAGCATCTCGGCCATCCCCCGCTTGACACCGTCGGTGCCGGTCGAGGGGGCCTGGGGAGTGTTGGTTGCGTCAGTCACTGAGCTCTTCTTCGCGCGTGTGGTCGGGACACGGCGGGCGCGCCCCGGCGGG
>JBJMHU010000016.1:0-19201 GCA_045807225.1 Ornithinibacter sp.
GGTGGCGGTCGGCAGGGATACCGAAGCGGCAGCCGCCAGGTCCTTGAGTACCCAGGTGTGGCGAGGGTGGACGAACAGCCGCGCGAGAAGCTCCCCCACCGCATCCGAGCGGAGAATGGGGAGCAACGCCGATGACGTCGTTTTCATAAAACGAATCATATTCGTCATTTAAGGGAATCGTGGAGCCCTTCGGCGGCGCGCTCGGCGGCGTAGTGCCGGAAGATCAGGTAGGCCGACACCGCGCACAGCACGTGCCAGATGCCGTGCTGCTGCAGCAGGGTGTCGGGGTGGCACCACGGGTGGCCGCGCTTTCCGGTGTTCCAGATCGCGAAGGCCAGCACCAGGGCCGCGACCGACGCCACCCCGAGCCACAGGTCCTGCCGCGGCGCCGGCGGCCGGCGCCGGAAGAGCGCCACCTCCAGCCCCAGCGCCACGACGATCTCGACCCCGAACGCCGCGTTGCCTGCGTGCCCCAGCACCGGCACGCTGCCGCCGCGCAGGTGCACCGCCATCCCGGCGACGACGGCCAGCGCGAACACCACCGCGAGGAACGCCGGCCCACGCCCCACGAACCGCATCAGGCCGTAGGCCAGGGCGAACCCGGACACCAGGAACATGCTCAACAGGTCGAGGTGCCCACCCACCTCGCTCTGGGTGGCGTGCATCGCCATCGACCCCGGCCCGAGCAGCACCACCAGCACGGCGTATGCCGTCGCCAGACCCGGGTGCGCGCCCATGGTGACGCCCAGGTGGGCGGCCATCCCGGCATACCAGGCGATGGCCAGCCCGGCGATGACGAAGCCGAGGTTGCTCCAGGTGTTGGCGGGCTGGCGGATCCAGCCCGGCCGGGCCGCCTCGCAGAAGCCGTCGCCGCGACCGACGTCCGGCCCCAACCAGCCGAAGCGCGCGGCGGCCAGGACGAGGGCCAGCGACACCACCGCGGTGGCCGCCGCCACGACCAGTGGTCGCAGGTCGCGCCCGCTCGGCGCCGCGCTCGTCACGCCGGCAACCTCACCACAGAGCCCGGTGGGGCGCCACGCACCCGCGCTGATAGCGTCGAAGCCACACACCAGACACCTGCGTACGAAGGGGTACCACCGTGAGCAACGCGCCCGTCAAGGTGGCCGTCACCGGCGCCGCCGGCCAGATCGGCTACAGCCTCCTGTTCCGCATCGCGAGCGGCGCGCTGCTCGGCCCCGACACCCCGGTCGAGCTCCGACTGCTCGAGATCACCCCGGCCCTGAAGGCCCTCGAGGGCGTCGTCATGGAGCTCGACGACTGCGCCTTCCCGACCCTCGCCGGCGTGCAGATCGGCGACGACGCCACCAAGGTGTTCGACGGGGTCAACCTCGCCCTCCTCGTCGGCGCCCGCCCGCGTGGCCCCGGCATGGAGCGCGGCGACCTGCTCGAGGCCAACGGCGGCATCTTCGCCCCCCAGGGCAAGGCGCTCAACGAGGTCGCGGCCGACGACGTGAAGATCACCGTCACGGGCAACCCCGCCAACACCAACGCGCTCATCGCCATGAGCAACGCCCCCGACATCCCCACCGAGCGCTTCTCGGCGCTCACCCGCCTCGACCACAACCGCGCCATCAGCCAGCTCGCCGCCAAGCTCGGCGTGCCGGTCACCGAGATCCGCAAGATGACGATCTGGGGCAACCACTCCGCCACCCAGTACCCCGACCTGTTCCACGCCGAGGTCGGCGGCCGCAACGCCGCCGAGGCCGTCGGCGACCAGGACTGGGTGGCCAACACCTTCATCCCCACCGTGGCCAAGCGCGGCGCCGCGATCATCGAGGCGCGCGGGGCGTCGTCGGCGGCCTCGGCGGCGTCGGCCACCATCGACCACGCCCGCACCTGGGTGCAGGGCACGCCCGAGGGCGACTGGGTGTCGATGTCGGTGCGGTCCGACGGCTCCTACGGCGTGCAGGAGGGCATCGTCTCCTCCTTCCCGGTCACCGTGAAGGACGGCCGCTGGGAGATCGTCCAGGGCCTGGACATCGACGACTTCTCGCGCGGCAAGATCGACGCCTCGGTCGCCGAGCTCGTCGAGGAGCGCGACGCCGTCAAGGGCCTCGGCCTGATCTGACGCAGCACAACGCCACTGGATGCCGCCCGCTCACCCTGAGCGGGCGGCATCCGTGCGTCACCCACCCGCACCGCGGCCGCTTCCGCCGACCGTCCCCAGCGCGACACAATGTCGCCGGTGGAGCAGCGGCTCGGTGCGACGAAGCTCGGGGACGGCACGGCGATCCGGTTCGCCGTTGCCGGCCGGGGACCGGTGGCGATCTACGTGCCGGGATGGGTGTCGCACCTCGAGCTGGGTTGGGCGCTGCCGGCCGAGCGCCAGTTCTACGAGGGCCTCGCCCAGGGCCGCACCCTGGTGCGCTATGACCGACCCGGGTGCGGCCTGTCCGGGGAGACGAGCCGCACGGACCTCGCGGACCTCGAGACGGAGGTCCTGCACGCCGTCGCCACCGCCGTCGGAGCGGACCAGTTCGACCTGCTCGGCGCCTCGTTCGGGGCGCCGCTCGCGGTGCGGTGGGCCGCACGGCATCCGACCACGGTCAGGCGCCTGGTCCTCTACGGTGGGTGGGTCGAGGGGAACTCGGTGGCGGACCCCGCCGTGCGGGGGCACGTGCTGGGACTGGTCGACCAGCACTGGGGCCTCGCCTCGAACCTGTTGACCGAGATCTTCGCCCCCGAGGCGGATGCCGGGTTCCGGGCCATGTTCTCGCGCTACCAGCGCGAATCTGCCTCTGCTGCAATGGCGCACCAACTGTTGGCCGCCTCGTACGACATCGACGTCTCCGCCGACCTCGGGCAGATCCGGGCGCCCACCTCTGTCATCCACCGCGAGGGCGACCGCGCGGTGCCGCTCGACGAGGGGAGACGGCTGGCCGCCGGCATCCACGGCGCCACGCTGACCGTGCTCGCCGGTCGCACCCACATCCCCTTCGCCGGCGACACCCACGCGGTGCTCGACGCGATGCGGCGCGGCCTGGGCCTGACCCCTCTCGCGCCGGAGGCTCAGCCCATGCTGACCCCGCGTCAGCTCGAGGTGGCGGCGCTGGTCGCGCAGGGCTGCTCGAACCGGCAGATCGCCGACGAGCTGGTGATCACCGAGCGCTCTGCCGAGTCGCACGTCGAGCGGATCCGCGGCCGCCTCGGCTTCCGCTCCCGGGCCCAGATCGCGGCCTGGTACGTCGCGACCAGCGCGGGCGGCTGACCCGCCGAAGTGCGGTATTTCCACTGCTGACGGGCCGACGGCAGGAGCGCACGCTCGATGCATGACCTCATCACCCCGGCTCCCAGCACCCGACACCACCGTGAGCACCAGTGCGCCCGAGCGGGTGCCTGAGGGTGCCGGGTTCGTCGCCCACCCGGCGCGCGGCCGGTTCAACTCGGCCTTCTTCTGGGCCATGGACGGCTACCTCGACCGGCACCTGCGCCCGCACAAGGCCCGTGCTTTCGCCGACCTCCCGGCAACAGTGGTCGAGCTGGGAGCAGGAGTCGGCGCGAACCTGCGCTACCTGCCGGTCGGCACCCGGCTGACCGCGATCGAGCCGAACCCCTACATGCACCAGCGGTTGCGGCGTGCGGCCCACGCCCGTGGCATCGAACTCGAGATCCGCAGCGTCGTCGGCGAGCAGATCGACCTTCCCGACGCCAGCGCGGATGCCGTCGTGTCCAGCCTCGTGCTGTGCAGCGTCAGCGACCCGCTCGCCGTCGTGGCCGAGGTACGTCGCATCCTGCGACCCGGCGGACGGTTCAGCTTCGCCGAGCACGTGGCAGCTCCAGCGGGCACACCGACGCGCTGGGTGCAACGGCTCCTGCGCCGGCCGTGGGCCTGGACGTTCGAGGGCTGCTCCTGCGAGCGAGACCTCGCGAGCGTCATCCGGTCGGGCGGGTTCCGCAGCGTCGAGCTCAGCCACTACCGCATCCATTCACCCTTCGTGCCGTTCAACACCCAGATCGCCGGCACGGCCATCGCCTAGCCCGGCGCCGCGGCCTCCGCGACCACCGACCCACACCAGGAAAGCAGCAGGAGCATGCACCTCTTCCACACCGCCTCGTCGGGCACGACGCGAAGGCGACGGCGCGTCCTCGAGACCGCGCACGGATGCACCACCCCGGCTGTGGCCGCCGTGGCGCCCCGGCCCTCCTCACGCCGGGCGGTTGGCGGCGGCATCGAGCTGCGCTCCCTGACGCCCGCCGATGGGCACCACGTCTCCCGCCTGCTGGAGCGGCTGTCCCCGAACTCGCGCTACCGGCGTTACTTCCGGCTGCTGGGCTCGCTCGCCCCGGCCGAGGTGGCGCGCTTCGTCGCCGTGAGCCGCGACCACCGGGCGATCGGCGCCTTCGACGACGACGAGCTCGTCGGTATGGCGCAGTACTTCCGCTCCGCCGACCGCGCCGACGTCGCAGAGGTGGCGGTCGAGGTCGCCGACAGCCACCACCGACGAGGCCTCGGAGCCCGGCTGGTCAGGAGGCTCGCCCGGTCCGCGGTCGACGACGGCATCACCCACTTCACGGCCACGGTGCTCGCCGACAACCGCCCGGTGCTCGAGCTGATGCGGCACTCGGGCTGGAAGATCACCACGACGCCCGAGGGGCCCTACGCCGACGTCGTCGTGACCCTGCCCGAGCCGTGCCGGGCTGGTGGAGCCCGTTCCACGACAGGGGGCGAGCGACCGTCCCTGCTCGGCCGGCCCTGACCCCCATTCCCCGGATGCCGCCCGCTCACCCGAGCGGGCGGCATCCGGTGCGTCGCCCCAACCCCGGGCAATGCCGTTCGCCGCTGACGGGAACCGCGTAGATTGGCCGTTCGTCCACCGGTCAGCGAGCGGCGCCCGTGCCCGCTCGAACACAAGGGAGCCCGATGACCGACCAGCAGCCCGCCCCGCTCCAGCCGCCCACTGCCGCGGCCACGCTCACCCTCACCGCTCCCCCGCCGCCGCAGCCGGTGGCCGCCACCGCCGCCCCGCGGATGGCGCCCGCCGTCGAGGCCGCCGCCCTGCCCGGGCTCGACGCCAAGGTCGACGGCTACCTCGAGTCGCTGATGGCGGCCGCCCCCCGCTCGCCGGAGTTCGCCGCCAAGGCCACCGACGTGCGCACCATGGGCGACGGTGACATCCGGGCCGCGGCCGAGACGTCCAACCGGCTGCTCAGCTCGCCGGTCAGGGCGCTGCAGGAGGGCGGCCTGTCCCAGGGCTCGAAGGTCGGCTCGACGCTGCTCGACCTGCGCCGCACCATCGAGGACCTCGACCCGAAGGGGGCCACCGGCGCCAAGAAGTTCCTCGGCATGGTGCCCTTCGGCGACAAGGTCACCGACTACTTCCGCAAGTACCAGTCGGCGCAGAGCCACCTCGACGGCATCCTGCACGCCCTGCGCGACGGCCAGGACGAGCTGGCCAAGGACAACGCGGCGCTCAACATGGAGAAGCAGTACCTCTGGGACGCCATGGGGCGGCTCAACCAGTACGTCTACGTCGCCGAGCGGCTCGACGCCCGCCTCGCCGCCCGCATCGTCGAGCTCGAGGCCTCCGACCCCGACAAGGCCAAGGCGCTGCGCGACGACGTGCTGTTCTACGTGCGCCAGAAGCACCAGGACCTGCTCACCCAGCTGGCCGTGTCGATCCAGAACTACCTGGCGATCGACATCGTCATCAAGAACAACATCGAGCTGATCAAGGGCGTGGACCGGGCCTCGACCACCACGGTCTCCGCCCTGCGCACGGCCGTCATCGTGGCCCAGGCGCTGGGCAACCAGAAGCTCGTGCTCGACCAGATCACCGCCCTCAACACCACGACGAGCACCATGATCGAGCGCACCAGCGAGATGCTGCGCGACAACTCGGTGCAGATCCAGCAGCAGGCGGCGTCCGCCACGATCGGGCTGCCCCAGCTGCAGGCGGCGTTCGCCAACATCTACGCGACCATGGACGCCATCGACACCTTCAAGGTGCAGGCGCTCGACACCATGGCCGCCACGATCGGCACGCTCGAGACCGAGGTGACCAAGTCGCAGGCCTACCTGGAGCGGGTGCAGCAGCACGACGACCGGCTCGCCAGCGGCTCGCTCGACCTCGGTGGCACCCGGGGCGCTGCGCGCTGAGCGGCCGCTCAGGCATAGTGAGCACATGTCGGGTGGGTTCCTCGACCGCCTCTTCGGCCGCGGTCAGAACAGCGAGCAGGGCGACCGGTTCGTCGTGCCCGCCGCGCCGACCAGCGCCGACCTGCTCGCCTCCCTCGACCGGGTCGAGTCGATGGTCGCCGCCGGGGCGGTTCCCGCGCCGGTCGCGTCCCGGGTCCGCCGGGTCGACCAGGTCGTGCGCGACACCATCCCCCGCCTGCCCAGCCTGGGCGCCGGCAGCCCGCAGGCCTACTCCGTGATGGCCACCGCCACCGACTACCTGCCCGAGGCGGTGGGCGGCTACCTGCGCCTGCCGCGCCAGTTCGCCGACAACCGCCCGGTCGACAACGGCAAGTCCTCGCTCATGGTGCTCATCGACCAGCTCGACCTGCTCGCCGCCACGATGGACAAGGTCTTCGATGCCGTGTGCCGCGCCGACGCCGACGCCCTCGTCGCGCACGGCCGCTTCCTCTCCGAGAAGTTCGGCGCCGCCTCCACCGGCGGGGCGCTCGACGTGGGGAGTGCGCCGCTGCCGCCGATGCCCGGCACCGGGGCGTCGCCACAGGCGGGCCAGGATGCCGGTGGGTTCGGCCGCCTCCAGCCGCCGGCCGGGCGGGACGCCTGATGAGCCCTTCCCCCGGGCCGGCCAGCCCGCCGCGCACCGCCTCCCTCGCCGAGGCCGCCGACGCGGTGGCGGCGCTCGCCGCGACTGCCGGTGCCGACGCAGTGGCCGCCCGGCAGGAGGCGCTGGTCCTCGCCGCGGCTGTCGCCGAGTCGGCCCCGGGCGCGGCGGCCGACTGGGGCGCCGCCGTCGGTGGGGCCAGCACCCAGGACTTCTTCGACGCGGCGAGCCGTGGCCGCCGCTGGCGGGGCGCGCCCACTGCCATCCTCGGCATGCTCGCGGCCCAGCAGTCACCGCACGCCCTGGCCTACGCGCAGGCCATGGCCGAGGTGGCCGCTGCCGCCTGCGAGCTCGGTGAGCCGACGATGCGCGTCGTCGGGAACGCCTCGGTCGCCGCTGCGGCCCAGCTCTCCGCCGTCCGCCCCCAGGCCGCGGGCGCGCTGCGCGCGGGTGAGGTCATGGACAGCTGGCCGGGTGGCACCCAACCGCACCTGACCGGCATCCCGGGCATGGGCGGCATCCCGAACGCCGTGAGCACCCAGGAGAGCACCCAGCCGCCGCCCGCCGCGCCCCCGACGGCCCCGCCGCCGGCCTCACCGCGAACGCTCGAGGAGCTGCTCGCCGAGCTCGACGGGCTGATCGGGCTGCAGGGGGTCAAGCGCGAGATCCACCGCCAGGTCGCCCTGCTGCGGGTCGAGAAGCTGCGGGTGGATGCCGGCCTCAAGAGCCCCACGATGACCCGCCACCTGGTCTTCACCGGCAACCCCGGCACCGGCAAGACGACGGTGGCCCGGCTCGTGGGCGGCATCTACCAGGCGCTCGGCCTGCTGTCCGGTGGCCACCTGGTGGAGGTCGACCGCTCCGAGCTGGTCGCCGGCTACCTGGGCCAGACCGCGACCAAGACCGCCGAGGTGGTCGCGTCGGCCGCGGGCGGCGTGCTCTTCATCGACGAGGCCTACAGCCTCACCGGCACCGGCCCCGCTGGCGACCAGTACGGCCAGGAGTCGGTGGACACCCTCGTCAAGGAGATGGAGGACCGTCGCGACGACCTCGTGGTCATCGTGGCCGGCTACCCCGACCCGATGGCAGCGTTCATCGCCGCCAACCCCGGTCTGGCGAGCCGCTTCCGCACCACCATCGAGTTCGAGGACTACACCGACGACGAGCTGCTCGACATCCTGCGCCACCTGGCGAAGGGCGCCGACTACGAGCTCGAGCCCGAGGCCGAGCAGCGCTTCCGCGAGGTGCTCGGCCGCACGCCTCGGGGCAGCTCGTTCGGCAACGGCCGCTACGCCCGCAACGCCCTCGAGGCGGCGATCGGCCACCACGCCTGGCGGCTGCGCGACACGGCGGAGCCGACCCTCGAGCAGCTCCGCCTCCTCGTGGCCCGCGACTTCGACGAGGAGCCCCTCGACGAGGGAGCCGAGATGACACCTGCCGCGTCCGACCGGGAACCGGCGGCCGCGCCCCCGCACCCCGTCGACCGAACCACCGACCCCGGAGGCACCTCGTGACCACCACCCCGCCCCCGGCGGCGGCCCGTGCGGCCGCACCACCACCCGCACCGGTGCTGCCCACGCGGGCCGGCTCGCCGGCATCCCCCGTCGGCGCCGTGCCGCCCGGGATGCCCGCCACCCCCGCGACCGCCACCGGCACCCGAGGCCGGGTCGACGCCCTGGCCGCCTCGGCCCGGGCCGCGATGGCCGGAACCCCCGGCCGGATGCGGGCCGTGGGCATCGTCAGCGTCGTGGCCGCCCTGCTCTTCGGGCTCGCCGCGGGCCAGGCCTTCCGGTCGGCGGACGGCGCGCTCGGCCGGGCGGCCGCCAACGCCGACCAGCTCGTTCGCATCCAGGCGATCCAGACCAACGTGGTGCAGGCCGACGCCGACGCCACCAACGCCTTCCTCGTCGGCGGCCTGGAGCCGCCCGCACAGCGCGCCGACTACACGGAGGCGATCGCCTCGGCATCCGGGCTGATCGCCCAGGCGGCGCAGCACCAGCCGGCCGACGGGACCGCGCTCGGCGCGCTGAACCAGTCGCTCGTGGCCTACACGAGCCAGGTCGAGCAGGCTCGGGCCAACAACCGCCAGGCACTGCCCGTCGGGGCGCAGTACCTGAAGAGCGCCAGCGCCGACCTGCGCGCCGACGCCCTGCCGCTGCTGGCCAACCTCGGTGAGGCCAACGACGCCCGGGTCACCCAGGAGTTCGACCGGGCGGGGCGGTCCGCGCTGTGGCTCGTGCTTCCCGGGCTGCTCGCCCTGGTCGTGCTGGCGCTGTCACTGGTCTGGCTGGCGCGGCGCACCCGCCGCTACGTCAACGTGCCACTGGCGGTCGGGGCGGTGGTGGTGCTGGTGACGCTGGTGCTCGGCACGCTGGGGCTGCTCTCGGTCAAGAGCAGCGTCGACGCCACGCGCGACGGCGTCTACGCCGCCACCCGCTCCACGGCCCAGGCGCGGATCGCCGGGTTCGACGCCAAGTCGAACGAGAGCCTGACCCTGATCGCCCGGGGCTCCGGCTCCGCGTTCGAGAAGGCCTGGCAGGCCTCGTCCACGGCGGTCGGTGGGGCGATCACCGCGCTCGAGCAGAACCCGTCGTCGTCGGGCCTGGAGCCACTCCCGTGGCGCGGCTACACCGACGTGCACCAGCAGATCCGGGCGCTCGACGACGCCGGCGACTGGGAGGGGGCCGTGGCGCTGGCCACCGGCTCGGGCCCGGAGTCGGGCAACGGTGCCTTCGCCACGTTCGACACGGCCTCCGACGCGCAGCTCACGCAGCTGAGCGGGCAGACCGCCCAGCAGCTCGACGGCACCGGCGGCTGGCTGCCGTTCGCCGGAGTGCTCGGCGTGCTGGCCGGGGTGGTGGCCGCCCTGTGCGCGTGGTGGGGCGTCTCGCAGCGGCTGGAGGAGTACCGATGAGCCGCCGCCCGGCCCGCCCGCCTCGCCAGCGCCGCGTGCTCGCGGTGATCGTCGCCGTGGCCGCCACCATGCTCGCGGGTGCCTGCACCGCCGCGGGTGCCTACGACCCGACGCCCCTCTACACCCCGCCGCCCCCGGCGGCGCCGTCGCCGAGCCCGACGGCCACAGCCTCGCCCGCGCCGTCCGGCACCGACATCGCCACCACCAACTGCCTGCAGTCGTACTCCCCGCCCGCGACGATGCCCGAGCCCGGCTCGATGCCGGCCGGCAGCACCATGGACAGGATCAGGAAGCGCGGGCGGCTGATCGCCGGCGTCTCGTCCGACACCCTGCTGCTGGGCGCCCGCAACCCGGTCACCGGGCGGATCGAGGGCTTCGACATCGACATGCTCCGGGCCGTCTCGCAGGCCATCTTCGGTGACCCCGACAAGGTCGAGCTGAAGGTGATCACCGCCGCCCAGCGGCTGCCCTCGCTCGAGGACGGCACCGTCGACATCGTGGCCCGCAACATGACCATCACCTGCGCCCGCTGGAAGGAGATCGCGTTCTCCAGCGAGTACTACCGCTCGGGCCAGAAGGTGCTGGTGCGCCTGGGCGAGAAGACCGAGGACGGCGGCCCGATCCGCGGCATCGACGACCTCGCGGGCAAGAAGGTGTGCGCCCCCAACGGGTCGACGAGCATGGACAAGCTGCGCACCTTCACCGACATCGAGGCCGTCGGAGCCGACACCCACACCGGCTGCCTGGTGCTCTTCCAGCAGGGGTCCGTCGACGGCATCACCGGCGACGACACCGTGCTCGCCGGGCTGGCCGCGCAGGACCCCTACGCCGACGTCGTGCAGGCCCCGGCCTTCACCGCCGAGCCCTACGGCCTGGGCGTCAACGCCAAGAACGTCGACTTCGTGCGGTTCGTCAACGGCGTGCTCGCCCGGATGCGCGCCGACGGCCAGTGGACCAAGAGCTACAACACCTGGCTCGCCGACTCGCTGGGCAAGGCACCGGCCCCGCCGCAGCCGGTCTACGGACGGGCCCCGTGATCTCCGCGACGCACGGCGCCACCGCCCCCACCGCCCCCGGAAGGCTCGGCCAGCCGCTGGTCGCCTCAGAGGCCCTGCACTACCTCGAGGCGCTGGGCACCTGGCGCGACGCCCGCAAGGCCGAGCTCGACGCCATCGACGAGGCAGCCCTCGGCGCGGCCGACTCCGTGGCCTACACGAGCGACCTGCTGCTCTCGATGGCCCTGTGGAAGGCGGTGGCCGACCGGCACGACCTGCTGGTGGCCACCTGGGACTCGGGGCGGGTCGGCCCCACCGAGCTCGCGCGGCTGTCGACCCTGGTCTGGGGGCGGCTCGACGCGATGGCCGGCTCCACGGCATCCGCGGGTGTCGGCGGCGCGTCGGCGGTGCCGGGCGGAGCACTCGCCGTCTCGCTGCCCGAGGCATGCCGGCTGTCCGACGCGCTGGCCGCGTCGCTGCGAGCGCGACTCGGGCTCGACCCGTCGGAGGCGGACCAGCAGGCGCGGCTGCGCTCGCTGCGGGCCTCGGTGGAACGGGTGCGTGACCTCGTCGACCGCGAGCCGGCCCAGAACCACACCGCCGCGTCCTCGGTGCTCGACCGGCTCGACGCCCGCACGGCCGACGTGCTGGCCCGGGCCAAGCGTGGCGCCGACGTCGGTGGCCTGCTGGGGCCGCTGGAGCAGGATGCCGCTCGCGCGGAGCGAGACCTCATCGTCGGTGCCTCCAACCGCCGCGCCGACGCCCACGACGAGGCCCGGGCCCGGGCGCTGCGCTCGGAGCTGGAGGCGCGTGGGGCGGCGCTGCGCGACCTCGCGGCCCGCTGCGTGGCGGAGGTCTCACCGGCCCCCCGCTTCGCAGTGCCCGACGTCTCCGCGCTCGGGCCGGTGCCCACCGACCCTGCGGCCGTCGACGCCTACCTGGTGCGCCTGGATGCCGTGGGCCGCGCGATGACGATGGCCCAGGACGCGTACGCCACGGCACTGTCCGAGCGCGACGAGCTGCGGCTCATGCTCGGCGCGTATGCCGCCAAGGCCGGCGACCAGCGCGCACCGGCCCGCTCGTCCCAGGCCGACGCCGACCTCGCCGAGCTGCGGCGCCGGGCCGGCGAGACGCTCGACCGCGAGCCGGTCGACCTGGTGCGCGGCCGGGCCCTGCTCGCCGCCTACGTCGCCTACGTGGCGAGCGCCACCGGGCAGCCGAAGCACCCCCGTCCCGCCGGAGGAAGGCCCTCATGAGCACCGTCGCCTGTGTCCAGCCGGGGTGCACCGGCTCCATCCTCGACGGCTACTGCGACGTGTGCGGGTCGCCCGGGCCTGCCGGTGCCGCCACCGCATCCGCCAGTGCCGTGTCGGCGAACGCCGCGCCGTCGAGCGCGGTGCCCGCGAGCGCGGTGCCCGCGGGCGCGGTGTCCGCGGGCGGCTCCTCCGCCACGGCATCCCCCACTGCGCGGCCGGGCACCGCCTCACCCATCGGCGGGGCCGCCGGCCGCTGCGCCGAACCGGGCTGCACCGGAACGGTGGTCGACGGCTACTGCGACGTGTGCGGAACCCCCGGGCCGGCCGGCGCCGCATCACCGGCCGCTGCTCAGGGAGCCACCGGGCCCTCGCCCACCGGCGTGTCCGTGGCGACGTCACCGGCCGGCATCGCCCAGTCACCGTCGACCGTGTCGCGCGCCTCCAACCAGCTGGCCTCCACGGCGCTGGGATCCGCGCGCGCCACCGCCGGGGGCAGCAAGGTCACCCGCCGGGTCGGCACGTCGTCGACCCGCCTGCGCGGTGCCCGCCTCGGCGCCGGCATGACGTCCATCCCCCCGGTGCCCGCTGTCGACGCCGCCAAGGCGGTGCTCAAGGACCCGATGGTGCCCGAGGACCGGCGCACCTGCCCGAACTGCGGCTCCGCAGTGGGGCGTTCGCGCGACGGACAGCCCGGGCGCACCGAGGGGTTCTGCCCGACCTGCCGCAGCCCGTTCTCCTTCACGCCCAAGCTGAAGGCGGGCGACGTCGTCGGCGGCCAGTACGTCGTCGCCGGGGCCATCGCCCACGGCGGACTCGGCTGGATCTACGCCGCACGCGACCGCAACGTCTCGGACCGCTGGGTCGTGCTCAAGGGCCTGCTCAACTCGGGCGACCCCGACGCGCTGGCGGCGGCCATCGCCGAGCGGCAGTTCCTCGCCCAGGTCGAGCACCCGCTGATCGTCGAGATCTACAACTTCGTGACGCACGAGGGCGCCGGCTACATCGTCATGGAGTACGTCGGCGGCACGTCGCTCAAGCAGCTGCTCAAGGACCGGATGCGTGCCACCGGGGGGGCCTACAACCCGCTGCCGCTCGACCAGGCGATCGCCTTCATCATCGAGGTGCTGCCGGCCTTCCAGTACCTCCACGACCTCGGCCTGGTCTTCTGCGACTTCAAGCCCGACAACCTGATCCAGGTGGGTGACGGCATCAAGCTGATCGACCTCGGCGGGGTGCGCCGGGCCGACGACCTCGACTCCGCCATCTACGGCACGACCGGCTACCAGGCCCCGGAGGTCCCGCTCGTCGGCCCGTCGGTGGCCTCCGACATCTACACGATCGGGCGCACGCTGACCGTGCTGGCGATGGAGTTCCGGGGCTACCAGAGCACCTACGTCGCCTCGCTCCCTCCGGTCGACCAGACGCCGCTGTTCCGCCAGCACGACTCGTTCTACCGGCTGCTGCTCAAGGCCTGCGCGCCCGACCCCGCCGACCGCTTCGTCTCGGCCGACGAGCTGCGCGTGCAGCTGCTCGGGGTGCTGCGCGAGGTGGTCGCCTCCGGGCGCGAGGGCGCGGCCGAGCACTCCACGTCATCCCTGCTCTTCGACGTGCCCACGGTCTCCGACGACTCCCTCGACTGGCAGGACCTGCCGCGCCTGCGCAGCGACGACAGCGACCCGCAGATGCCGTGGCTGCGCACCGTCAGCATCCTCGACCCGGTGCTGCGCCTCGCGGCGCTCGAGGGTGCCCCGGAGAGCAGCCCCGAGGTTCTGCTGGCTCGCGCCCATGCCGCGCTCGAGGCCGGGCAGCTCCAGCGCGTCGACGACGCGGTGCGGGCCCTGCTGGCCGACGACCCGTGGGAGTGGCGCGCGGTGTGGATGTCGGGGCTGGTGGCCCTGGCCCGCCGGCAGGTGCCCGAGGCCCAGAGCGCCTTCAACGCCGTCTACGGGCAGGTGCCCGGCGAGCTCGCGCCCAAGCTGGCCCTGGCGTTCGCCTGCGAGACCGGCGGCGACACCGACGTCGCCGAGTCGCTCTACGTGGTCTGCGCCCGCAGCGACGCCAACTACATCGCGCCGGCGGCGTTCGGGCTGGCCCGGATCCGCTCCGGCAAGGGCGACGTCGCCGGGGCGGTGCGTGCGCTCGACCTGGTGCCGGTGACCAGCCGGGCGTTCACGCAGGCACGGCGCCGGCGGGCCGGGCTGCTCGCGGAGTCCGGTGGTGGCCTGCCCTCGCTGGCCGCGGCCCTCGACAGCATCGAGAGCCTGACCATCGACCCCGTCGACCGGTCGCGGTTCCGCGTCGAGGTGCTCAGCGCGGCACTGGGGCTGGTCGAGTCGGACGGCGCCGACACCACCGTGCTCATCGGCGGGCGGCCGGCGGCGGAGCCGGCCCTGCGCGACGGGCTCGAGGCGGCCTACCGCGACCTCGCCGGTCACACGCCCAGCCGCGACGAGCGGGTGCACCTGGTCGACCAGGCCAACGCGGTGCGCCGCTGGACGTTGCGATGACGTCGACCACGGGGGATGCCGTCACGCCGCCCGTCGCAGACCCGGCGGGTGGGTCCGGCTCGGGGAGCCCGCCGGACCTGGCCGGCGCACCGGGCCAGGAGCTGCTCTGCCCGGCGTGCCACAGCCCGGTCGCGAGCGGCGAGCGGTTCTGCGAGGCCTGCGGTGCCGACCTCGGGCCGGCGGCGGCGTCCGGTGCCCCGGCATCCACGGCCTCCGTCATGACGCCCGAGGGCGGCGACCCGCCCGAGGTCGCCCCGGCGGCGTGCCACGAGTGCGGCGGCGAGGTCGCCGACGACGGCTACTGCACCCAGTGCGGGGCCGCCGCCGTGAGCCCCCGCAACCACTTCACCGAGCAGCCCGCCCCCTGGGTCGCGGCCGTGTGCGACCGCGGCATCCGCCACGCGCGCAACGAGGATGCCGTGGCCGTCGCCGCGGGGCCCGAGCCGGGCGACCACGCCGTGCTGGTCGTCTGCGACGGGGTCTCCTCCTCCACCGACTCCGACGTCGCCAGCCTGGCCGCAGCCAGGGCCGCGCGCGACGTCCTGGCGAGCGCTCCCGGCATCCGGGCGACCGACAGCGTGGGCACCCGGGTCGCCGCGAGCACCAAGGCACTGGTGGCGGCGGCCAACGCGGCCAACGACGCGGTGATCGCCAACACCGCCACCGGCCCGGGCAACCCGGCCTCGTGCACCTTCGTCGCCGCCGTGCTGCACGGCGCCGACCTCACCGTGGGCTGGGTCGGCGACAGCCGGGCCTACTGGCTGCCCGACGGCGCGGCGCCGCGGCTGCTCACCGTCGACGACTCCTTCGCCGCGGAGCAGATCGCCGACGGCATGTCACGGGCCGAGGCCGAGAGCGGGCCGCAGGCGCACGCCATCACCCGGTGGCTCGGCATCGACGCCCCCGACCACACCCCCCGCACGGTGTCCCTCGACCTCGACGGCCCGGGGTGGCTGCTGGTCTGCTCCGACGGGCTGTGGAACTACTGCTCCGAGGCGCCGGGGATCGCCGCCCTCGTGGCCGACCAGGCCGGCTCGGCGGGGTCCGAGCCGCTCGCGCTGGCCGGCGCCCTGGTCGACTGGGCCAACGCCCAGGGGGGCCAGGACAACATCACCGTGGCCCTCGCGCGGGTCGGCCCTCGCACGCCCGGAACCCCGGTCGGCTCCACCCAGCCCATTGCCGTGTCCCCACCGCAGCCCGTCCCCTCCCGAGAGGAAACCCAGCCCGATGGCCACATTCTCAGCTGACGTCTACCAGAACGAGTTCCTCCCCGACGGCGGCACCGACGTGCACGCGATCGTCACCGTGGCGTGCTCCGGGGCGGGCGAGGCGGGCCAGTCGGGGGCGGGGGATGCCGCCGAGATCGTCATCGTCGACACCTCGGGCTCGATGAGCGGCGAGAACATCGCTGCCGTGCAGGTGGCCGCGGCGGCCGCGCTCGACCAGGTGCTCGACGGGGTCTGGTTCGCGGTCATCGCCGGCAGCCACCAGGCGCGGCTGGCCTACCCCCAGGACGGGCGGTCGGCCATGGTGCGGATGGACGCCACGACCCGCGCGCAGGCCAAGGCCGCCGTGGCGCAGTTCCGGGCCGACGGCGGCACGGCGATGGGCACCTGGCTCACCCTGGCCACCCGCCTGTTCGCCGCGGTGCCGAGCGTGACCCAGCGGCACGCCATCCTGCTGACCGACGGCTACAACCAGCACGAGACCCCCGAGCAGCTCAGTGCGGCGATCCAGGGTGCCCTGGGCCGGTTCCAGTGCGACTGCCGCGGAGTCGGCTCCGCCTGGCAGGTGGCGGAGGTGCGCCGCATCGCCACCGCGCTGCTCGGCAGCGTCGACCTGATCGCCCAGCCGCAGCAGATGGCCGCCGACTTCGAGCAGATCATGCGACGGTCGATGGGCCGCGGGGTCGCCGAGGCGGCGCTGCGGGTGTGGGCGCCGCAGGGGTCGCAGGTGCTGTTCGTGCGCCAGGTGTCTCCCACCGTCGAGGACCTCACCTCGCGGCGGCAGGAGGTCAACGCCTTGACCGGGGCCTACCCGACCGGCGCCTGGGGCGACGAGTCGCGCGACTACCACGTGGCGGTGCGGTTGCCCGCGAAGGCGGTCGGCCAGGAGCAGCTGGCGGCCCGGGTGCAGGTGGCCATCGGGGACGCGGTCGTGGCACAGAGCCTGGTCAAGGCGATGTGGTCCAACGACGACACCCTGACCACGCGCATCGACCCGGCCGTGGCCCACTACACGGGGCAGGCCGAGCTGGCCGAGGCGATCCAGGACGGCCTGGCCGCCAAGGCCGCGGGCGACACCGACACCGCCACCGTGAAGCTCGGCCGGGCCGTGCAGCTCGCCCAGGAGACGGGCAACGAGGAGGCGACGACGCGCCTGCGCAAGATCGTCGAGATCGACAACGCCGACACGGGCACCGTGCGCCTGAAGCGCAGCGTCAGCAAGCTCGACGAGATGGCGCTCGACACGGCATCCACCAAGACGACGCGGGTGAAGAAGTGACGCTGCGCTGCGCGACGCCGGCCCGCCGATGCCGCAGGCTGGCCCCGTGAGCACCTTCACCTGCCCCAACGGGCACGCCTCGACCGCGAGCGACTACTGCGACACCTGCGGGGTGCCCATCCCGGCCGGTGCTGCTGCTGCTCCCGACCCTGGTGCCGCCACGCCGTCGGCGCCGCCGGACGCGTCGGCGGCTCCGGCGCCCGCGTCGGGTGCGGCTGCCGCCCCTGACCCGCAGGCCTGCCCGAACTGCGGCTCACCCCACGACGACGCGGCGCTGTTCTGCGAGGCCTGCGGCTACGACTTCACGACCGGCACCATGCCACGCCCGCCGGACCCGTCGAGCACCCCGGATGCCGTGGCCCTCGCTGCCGGTGACCCGGACCCGGCGCCGCTCGCACCCGCGATCGCCGTCGACTGGGTGGCCGAGGTGTGGGTCGACCCCGACTGGTACGCGGCGCAGGAGAGCGAGGAGCCCTGCCCGTCGCCGGGCCTGCCCGCGGTGGTCGAGCTCGCCACCAAGAGCGTGCTGATCGGCCGGCCGTCGGCGAGCCGCAACATCCACCCGGAGATCGACTGCACCGGCGACTCCGGCGTCAGCCGGCGGCAGGCGCAGCTGACCACCGACGGCCAGCGCTGGTGGGTCGAGGACCTGCAGTCCTCCAACGGCACCTACGTCGGCCCGGCCAGCGGTCCGCTGCCCACCGACCCGGTGGCGCCCGGCCAGCGGCGTGAGCTGTCCGAGGACGACCGGGTCTACGTCGGCGCCTGGACCCGCATCGTGGTGCGCCGGGCCACCCCAGAGGAGCGCAACGCCTGACCCAGCGCCCCCACCCCCCGCGCACCCCACCCCATCCGCCCCAACTTTTTCGCCCGGTGCGGAGAGCTTCACCTTCGCACCACTTCCGTTCCGGTGTTGGGCTGAACCTTCCGGTGTGAAGTCCGCGAGCTCACCGGGTGCGCAGGGCGGCGCGTACGGCGGCGACGACGGCGCCGGGCTGCTCGAGCTGGGCCCAGGTGATCCGCACGACCACGTAGCCCAGCCGACGCAGCCGGTCCTCGCGCCGCTTCTCGTCCCACAGCACCTTCGGGTCCCCGGCGGCGTACTTGACCTTCCCGTCGAACTCGATGACCACCCGGGTGCCGTCCACCAGGAAGTCGACGCGCGCGACGAAGCTCCCACGCTCGTCCACGATCGGCACCTGGGGCGTCACGTCGATGCCGGCCATCGCGAGCGCGACGCCGCACCTGGACTCCCCCACCGACTCACGACGACCGTCGACGAGCCTGAGCATGGATGCCGCTCGGCTGCTGTGCGGCCATGTCGCCACGGCTGCGTGCTCCGTCGCGAGCGCGTCGAGGGTGACCGTTCCCTGCCGCAGCGCGGCATCCGCGCTCACCACCCCGGTCACGATCCCGTGGTCGACAGCGTGCTGGACCAGTGCGGTCGCCGGCCGGGATGCCGGACCCCACCCGGTCGTGACCGCCTCGCCACGAGCGGGACGCACCCAGAACGCGCTCATGCCACCGGCTCGCTTCACGGGTCGCAGGATGCTCGGCGAGGACAGTGACACGCCCCAGACGGTGATGCCGTGGGCGAGCAGCGCGGAGGTGCCGGCGAGCACGGCATCCGGGTAGAGCAGGAATGCTCCCGCACACAGCTGGCGGTGCCAGCTCTCGGGGTCGGGATCGGCGAGCGCCTCCACGGCGTAGAGCCCACGCCCCGGATGCCGGAGCACCCCCGCCTTGACGAGTGCCACCAGCATCGCCGGCGAGAGCCCGGCCCGGAGGGCCTGCGCGGTGGTGAACATGCCCTGCTGGCTGCGCGCGGTCGTGACCAGCGCGGCATCCAAGGAGGCGAGCGACTCAGCATCGGCCGTGGCGGGTGGGCCGAGGGCGGCGGCCGGGGTGGGAGCGAGGTCGGGCACGCCGGCCGGTACCGGTTCGGCGCTGTGGCCGGCGGTGGTGAGAGTCGAAAGGGTCGGCGTGGTGGCGGGTGTCGTTGTCATGGGCCCGAAGGCTCGTCCGCACCTCGGCCGGCGACCAGACCGTCGCCCGACCTGTGGAGGAGCGGTACGGCATCCGGCTGCCTGTGCATGACGACCGGGCGTCCGACACTCCCCACCAGAAGGTTCACCTTCGCCACGGAAATGAAGTGGTGCGAACGCCAAGCTCCCCGCACCGGGCGAGAAAGTTGTGGCCGAGGGTCAGGGGGACATCGCGAGGAACAGGAACGCTGCGAAGAGGGTGAGGTGCACGCTCGCCTGCA
>JBJMHU010000017.1:0-4109 GCA_045807225.1 Ornithinibacter sp.
AAGCACCTTCCAGGCGGCCATCTGCAGCGGGTAGTTCCACGGGGCGATCGAGCCGACGACGCCGACCGGCTCGCGGCGGATCGAGCTGGTGTGGTCGCCGGAGTACTCGGCGCTGGCCATGCCGTCGAGGCGGCGGGCGGCCGTGCCGAAGAACGCGGTGTTGTCGATGGTGCCCGGCACGTCGAACTCGCGGGCCAGCCGGATCGGCTTGCCGGCCTGGCGGCTCTCGAGCCGGGCGAGCTCCTCGGCGCGCTCGTCGAGCAGCTGGGCGGCCTTGAGCAGCACGGTCGAGCGCTCGGCCGGCGTGGCGCGGCTCCACTCCTCGAACGCGGTGGATGCCGCCTCCACCGCGGCGTCGACGTCGTCGTGGCCCGCGAGGGTCACCGTCTCGATCGTCTCGTTGGTGCTCGGGTCGAGCACGTCGAAGGTCTCGCCCGAGGTGGCGTCGCGCCGTTGCCCGCCGATGTACTGGTGCATGGGCGCGAGCATACGGGGCCGCCGTGGGGTCCGGAAAGGGCGGTACCGACCGCGCAGAGATGCGGAATCCGCGGTCAGCGCTGGTCGCGGCATCCGGTATCGGTCGGTGCGCGCTCAGTCCGTGGTGGCGGCCCCGGGCCCACGCGAAGCCAGGAGCACCTCGCCGGCTCAGGACCTTCTCGCGAAGTCAGGACCGTACCCGGCCCTGACCCCGCGAAGTGCCCCTGACTTGGCGGAAGGAGTCGGCGCGCCGGCCCGGGCACAGCGGCGGGGCGCCGACCACCGAAGTGGTCGACGCCCCGGTCGAAGCTTCTGGTGCTGCGGCTCAGCCGTTGACCGCGCGCTTGAGCTGCGCGGCCGCCTTGAAGCCGACGGAGGTCGACGCGGCGATGGCGATCTCGTCGCCGGTCTGCGGGTTGCGGCCGGTGCGGGCCGCGCGCTCGCGGGTCTCGAAGGTGCCGAACCCGGCGAGCCGGACGTCCTCACCCTTGGCGAGCTGCTCACCGATGACGTCGAGCGCCGCGCCGATGATCTCCTCGGCGGCGGCGGCGGAGACGTCGGCGCGCTGCGCGACGACCTGGGCGATGTCCTTCTTGGTCATGTCACTCCTTGATGCGGGGAATCGATCGTGTCGACGCTAGCAAAGGCCGCGGTCAGACCACGGATCCCCCCACGAGACGTCGCGTGCAGCACGGTAGGCGATCGGGTCGCGCCTCGTGACCACCAGCCGCTGCGCGGACCCCGCGGAGTCGCAGACCTCGAGCTGCACCAGCCCCTTGCGGGTGACCGGATGCCGCAGCACCCGGGCCGCCGCGGTGGGCAGCCTGTCCCGGGTCGCGATGACGTACGAGAACTTCTCGTCCTCGTGGCCGAGCCGACCGCCCTTGACCCGCCGGTGCAGCGCGCTGCGGTCGAGCCGCACGGCGAAGTGGCACCAGTCGCCCGGGCGGGCCGCCACCGGGCAGGAGCCGTCCTGCGGGCAGGGCGCCAGCAGGTGCCACCCCGCGTCGGTGAGCCGGGAGCGCGCGGCCAGCACGGCGGCATACCCGCGTGGCGTGCCGGGCTCCACCACCAGCACGAGCCGGGATGCCGCGGCCACCGCCGCGTCGACCGCAGCCTTCTGGAGCGGCTCGGCCAGCTCACCGAGCAGGTAGCTGACCACCACCAGGTCCGCAGGGGGCAGGGCCGTGCCCGGGCCCAGCAGCATCCGCGACCACTGCGCGCCGGCGACCGGCGGTGGCCCGTGTTGCCCGATCCGCGCGCCGAGGGCCAGCGCGTCGGCCGAGCCGTCGAGCACCGTGGCGCGCTCGAGCGAGGGGAAGGCCTCGGCGACCGCCCAGGTCGCTGCGCCGGTGCCACCGCCGACGTCGACGAGGGTCCGGACGTCGAGGTCGGGAGCCAGCTCGGTGGCGTGGCGCAGTGACCGCGACACCGCGGCGTGCGTGGCCGGCATCCGGTAGGCGGCGTAGGCCGCGGCGGTGGTGGTGTCGCGCAGCACCTGGGCGGTGGGCGGCGCGCCGCTGCGGTAGGCGTCGATCAGTGATGCCGTGGCGCGCCGCAGCGGGTCGGCCGGCAGGCCGTCGAGCACGGCCTCGAGGGCGCGGCTGAGGGTGTGCGGCACGTCGCCATCGTGCCGGATCGGGATGACATCGGCCGGTGCAGGTGTTCCATCCGTGGTTCGCAGCGAGCGGAATATACCCGAGGGGGTATGTGGTTGATGCTGTTGCCGAACCATCCAGACCACCACACCGAGGAGCATCCGCATGGCCACCGTCGAGCTCACCGCCGACACCTTCGAGCAGACCATCACGACGAGCGACATCGTGCTCGTCGACTGGTGGGCGTCGTGGTGCGGCCCGTGCCGCCAGTTCGCGCCGACCTACGACAAGTCCAGCGCGAAGCACGACGACGTCGTGTTCGGCAAGGTCGACACCGAGGCCGAGCAGGCGCTGGCCGGCGCCGCGCAGATCACCTCGATCCCGACGATCATGGGCTTCCGCGAGGGCATCCTCGTCTTCCGTCAGTCCGGGGCCCTGCCGCCGGCCGGCCTCGAGCAGGTCATCGAGGGCATCAAGGCGCTCGACATGGACGACGTGCGGCGCCAGGTCTCGGCGCAGCAGGCGGCCCCGCAGCAGGCCTGACCTCCTCGCACCTGCGACCGGCATCCATTGCGGGTGCCGGTCGCCGGGCACCTGCTCGGATGACGCGCACCAGTTGCCGGGCGGCATCCGAGCCCCGGGCGTGAGGGCCGTGGCGGCCGGGGCCGCAGCGAAGTTCTCCACGCTGGTTCCGATACGGACCGGGGTATGTTAATCGCACACCGACCACTCGGAGGACGCCCCATGGAGCTCAACCCTGACGAGATGCAGGCCGTCGTCAAGCGGCTCAAGCGTGCCCAGGGCCAGATCGGTGGCGTGCTGAAGATGATCGACGAGGGCCGGGAGTGCCAGGACATCGTCACCCAGCTCGCGGCGGTCTCCAAGGCGCTCGACCGGGCCGGCTTCGCCGTCATCGCGCTCGGCCTTCGACAGTGCATCACCGACCCCGAGGGGCACGAGATGGACGTCGACACCATGGAGAAGCTCTTCCTGTCACTCGCGTGAGCCGGCCCGCCATGGACGCCGCGGCGTGGGACGCCCGGTACGCCGGCGCCGAGCTGGTCTGGTCGGCCGGCCCCAACGTGTGGGTGCGCGAGCTGTGCGCCCGGATGCCGCCCGGGGTCGCCCTCGACGTCGCCGCCGGTGAGGGCCGCAACGCGTTGTGGCTCGTCGAGCAGGGCTGGTCCGTCGTCGCGGCCGACTTCTCGGTCGTGGGCGTCCAGCGGATGACCGAGATCGCCGACCGCCGTCTGGGGGAGCGCCGTTCGGCGTTCACGGCCGTGGTCGCCGATGCCACGCAGCCCGCCCCGCGTCCTCCCAGTGACCTCGTGGTCGGTTCCGGTGCGGAGTCGCCGCCCTCGAGCCACCCCGTGGCAGGTCTGGCCGCGGATGCCGGTGGCGATGGGCCGGCGTACGACCTCGTGCTGATCTCCTACCTGCACCTGCAACGCGCACAGTGGGGCGAGGCGCTCGCGGCCGCCGTGCGCGCCACCGTCGTCGGCGGGGCCGTGCTCGTCGTGGCCCACGCCGTGCGCAACCTCACCGAGGGCGTCGGCGGCCCCCAGGACGCCACGATCCTGCTCGACCCGGAGGACGTCATCACCTCGGCCGCCGCGCTGCCCGTCGACGTCGAGCTGGCCCAGCTGCGCCGGCGGGACGTCGAGGGCAGCGACCGTCCGGCCCTCGACACGGTCGTGCTGTTCCGGGTTCGCGCCGACGGCTGACGCCTGGCCGCCCCGTCCCCAGATCGACCGGACGGTCACTCCAGTGACACCGGTCCGGCGACCGCGCGTGCTGAAATCGACCAATTGGTCGATGTCAGCACCGGGTCCCGGCTGGCCGACATCTGTGACCCGGAACCAGCGCCGTGGTGATCGGTGTGCGCGAGGCCGGCGACGCGCGCAAACCTCGACCCGGCATCCGCACCTGACAGCCGGCATCCGCGCGCAAGCTGCCGTGCCCAGGCCTGCCCACGGCGTTCATCCGATGAGGCCCAATACCCGCTGGGGTATGGTCGTGCGACCGCCGACGCCC
>JBJMHU010000018.1:0-3365 GCA_045807225.1 Ornithinibacter sp.
TAACACGAAGTCGGCCTCGGTCAGGGTCAGCCCGAAGCCGCCGGCCATGAGCGAGATGAGGAACACCGGGGCCGTCCCCTCCCGGAACGACGCGATCCGCTCGGCCCGGTTGCGCGTCGACCCGTCGAGGTACTCGTAGGCGATGCCCTCGGCCTCGAGGCGGGCCCGCACGATCTTCAGGAACCCGGTGAACTGCGAGAACACCAGGGCGCGGTGCCCCTCCTCGGCCAGCTCGCCCAGCTGCTCGACCAGCACGTCGACCTTCGCCGACGAGGCCAGCCCGGCGTAGGCGTCGTCGACCAGCGACGGATCGAGGGACATCTGGCGCAGGACGGTGAGCGCCCGCAGGATGGCGATCCGGTTGCCGTTGACGTCGTCGATGAGCCCGAGCAGGCGCTGCCGCTCGCGCTGGAGGTGCCGGTCGTAGACCGCCCGGTGCCTCGGGTGCAGGTCGACCGACAGCACCTGCTCCATCTTCGGCGGCAGCTCGGTGGCCACGGCCTCCTTGGTGCGGCGCAGCATCAGCGGCCGGATGCGGCGGCGCAGCGCGGCGAGCCGCTCGGCATCCCCACCGTTCTCGATCGGCTTGGCCCACAGCTCCTTGAACAGCGCGGGCCGAGGGTGCAGGCCGGGTGCCACGATCGACAGCAGCGACCAGAGGTCCATGAGGGAGTTCTCGAGCGGCGTGCCGGTGATCGCGAACTTGGCCCGCGCGGTGAGCCGCCGCACCGCCTGGTAGGTCTTGGCCTGGTGGTTCTTGACGAACTGCGCCTCGTCGAGCACGACCGCGCCCCAGGGGCGCGACCGGAACGCCACCTCGTCGATGCGCGCCACGGCATACGAGGTGATGACGACCTGCGCCCCGGCGATGGTCTCCTCGAGGCCGCGCCCGGCCTTGTTGCGGGTGCGGTCGACGACCACCGTGTGCAGCGACGGGGCGAACCGGGCCGCCTCGCTCTGCCAGGTCGACAGCACCGAGGTGGGCGCCACGACGAGCACCGGGTCGCCGAGCTCGCCGCGTTCGTGCGCCCGCAGCACCATCGCCAGCATCTGCAGGGTCTTGCCCAGGCCCATGTCGTCGGCGAGCACACCGCCCAGCCCGCAGTCCCAGAGCAGCGACAGCCACCGGAACCCGTCGACCTGGTAGGGCCGCAGGGTGGCGTCGAGCCCGGCGGGCAGCTCGGCCGGCTCGACGGCGTCGAGGTCGAGCAGGGCGCCGACGGCGCGGCTCCACCGGTCGCTCTGCTGCTCGACGACGCCGAGCGCGGCGAGCTCCTCCCAGAGCCCGGCGTGCACCACCGAGATGCGCAGGGGGTCGCTCGGCTTGTCCTGCAGGGAGCGCGCCTCGTCGACCAGGGCGCGCAGCGTCTCGAGCTCGGGCCGGTCGAGCGAGAACCAGGTGCCGCTGTCGAGGATGAGGTGCTCGTGGCCGCGCGCGATGGCCTCGATGAGCGGCGCCAGCGGCACGTCCTCACCGGCGACGGTGACCGAGATGCCCAGGTCGAACCAGTCGGTGGGTGCACCCTCGGCGGGGTCGGACGTCGACACCTGGATGAGCGGGGCGTCGCGCGCCTCGCTGTAGGTGGCTGGCTCCCCGACGACGGTGAGCTCGACCGACGGCAGCTCGTCGAGCACCGGCAGCAGCTCGGCGAACGCGACCGTGCGGAAGCCGTGCAGCCGGGTCTCGGGCACCAGCCGACGCACCCGCGCGACGACCTGCCACAGCGGGTCGAACCCCGCGACCTCCTCCACCCCGAGCAGCTCGTCGACCAGGGCCCGCTCGGCGGCCCGGTCGCGCATCGGGTCGGGCTCCTCGGCGGCCATCGGCACGAGCACCCCGCCGCCGGCCGCGCCGTAGCGGAACCCCCACTCCAGGTGCGCGCGGTGACCCGCCTCGAAGGTGGCGCGCAGGGTGAGCCGCGGCGGCACCGCCTCGGGCAGGTCGAGGTCGCCGGATGCCGCCCGCACCCGGGCCTTGCGCCGCAGGCCGGGCAGGTGGGTGACGACGAAGCGGGCCCAGTCGGCCTCGGGCACCTCGACGACGCCGAGGTCGAGCAGCCTCTGGCGAGTGCCGTCGAGCGGCTCGGCCAGCGCGCCCAGCACGAGGGTCTCGCCGTCGCGCAGGAAGAAGCCCGTGGCGGGCTGCCCGACCAGGGTGGTGCGGCCGGCCGCCCCCTCGGGCAGGTCCAGGCGCGGGTGCAGCTCGGCGCCGTCGTCGGTGCGCACGACGTCGACGACCAGCTCGGCCGGCTCCGGCGCGAAGGCGACCTCACCACCGTCGCGGAGATCGGTGAGCAGCCGCACCCCCGCGCGGTCGGCCGCCCGCAGCAGCCCCACCCACGACGGGCCGAGGTGGTCGAGCAGGATGGCGTCGGGCATGCGGCCGTAGCCGAACGCCCGCACCGACCGCCGGTGGGCGTCGGCGATGGCGGTGAGCACGTCGCGCTGCTCGTCGGCGAACGACACCCGCCCGAAGCCGTAGTAGCCACCGGCGAAGGTCTCCCACGACACCCCGGTGCGGATCCAGCCGCCCCGCGCCCCCGGCACCACCGGCCGGATGCGCAGCTGGGGTCGGGCCGGGGCGTCACGGCGCGCACTGGTGGCGGGCTCGATGAGGATGCCGACCGGCGTGTGCTCGGGCTCGAGCTCGGTGTCGTCCAGCAGGCCCCCGAGGGCACGCTCCCAGGTGGGGCGCGGCGGCGCGCTGGCGCGCCCGGCGAGCCGGTCGACCACCGGCTGACGCTCACGGCTGGCTGCCGCCACGGCCACGGCGTGCTTGCAGTCGCTGCCGACCGGGCACGAGCAGCTGCTGGCCCACCGGCGCAGCTCCAGCCGGCCGGCACCGGGTGTGGCGACCGGCGTGAGCGAGACGTTGGTGGTGTAGGTCTGCCCGTTGCTGCCACCGACCCAGCCGGTGGCCCGGGTGCCGTCGTCGGACAGCTCGAGCTCGACCACCCGGCCCTGCTTCGCGTAGGCCAAGCCACGAGCCACCGTCACGGTGCCGCAGACCTCGTCGAGCTCCCGGTTGGTGAGGTCGGCGAGGCGGTCGACGGTGAACACCCGTGCCACCACGCGACCTCCACGACGCCATGGCCCGGGCCCGGCCGGCCCGATTCCTGAACACCCCACCGTATGCCGTGCGCCTGACATTCCTGGCCGGTCATCCACACCCCTCGGTCCCGTCCCACCGCCACGGCAGCCCTCCCTCGGCGCCCACCTCCCCGACTTCGTACGACGTGGGTGTGGTCCTGCCCGGCATCCGTCAGGTCCGCCCCGTCCACCCGCGCCCTGCAGGGCGCCGCCGTGCGCACCGCCGCCGCCGGCGGCGCATGGAAGAAGCGCACCGCCATGCAGCGCACCTGCGC
>JBJMHU010000019.1:0-11199 GCA_045807225.1 Ornithinibacter sp.
CAACGAGGTCGTCAACGTCGGCGACAAGGTCGAGGCCCTGGTGCTCCAGAAGGAGGACAAGGAGGGTCGGCTGATCCTGTCCAAGAAGCGCGCTCAGTACGAACGCGCCTGGGGCACGATCGAGCAGGTCAAGGAGGAGGACGGCGTCGTCACCGGCTCCGTCATCGAGGTCGTCAAGGGTGGGCTCATCCTCGACATCGGCCTGCGGGGCTTCCTCCCCGCCTCCCTCGTGGAGATGCGCCGCGTGCGGGACCTGCAGCCGTACGTCGGCAAGGAGATCGAGGCCAAGATCATCGAGCTCGACAAGAACCGCAACAACGTGGTCCTGTCGCGCCGTGCGTGGCTCGAGCAGACGCAGTCCGAGGTGCGCACGACGTTCCTCAAGGAGCTCGGCAAGGGCCAGGTCCGCTCCGGCGTCGTGTCCTCCATCGTCAACTTCGGTGCGTTCGTCGACCTCGGCGGCGTCGACGGTCTCGTCCACGTCTCCGAGCTGTCCTGGAAGCACATCGACCACCCGTCCGAGGTCGTCGAGGTCGGCGACGAGGTCACCGTCGAGGTGCTCGACGTCGACATGGACCGCGAGCGTGTCTCCCTGTCGCTGAAGGCGACCCAGGAGGACCCGTGGCAGCACTTCGCCCGCACCCACGCCATCGGGCAGGTCGTGCCGGGCAAGGTCACCAAGCTCGTCCCGTTCGGTGCGTTCGTGCGCGTCGACGAGGGCATCGAGGGCCTGGTGCACATCTCCGAGCTGGCCGAGCGCCACGTCGAGCTGCCTGAGCAGGTCGTCACCGTCGGCACCGACATCTTCGTCAAGGTCATCGACATCGACCTCGAGCGTCGCCGCATCTCGCTCTCCCTCAAGCAGGCCAACGAGGACGGCGCCAACCAGGTCGAGTTCGACCCGACGCTCTACGGCATGGCCGCCGAGTACGACGAGAAGGGTGACTACAAGTACCCCGAGGGCTTCGACCCGGAGACCAACGAGTGGCTCGAGGGCTTCGAGAAGCAGCGCGAGACCTGGGAGAAGCAGTACGCCGAGGCGCACTCCCGCTGGGAGGCGCACCGCGCGCAGGTCGAGGCGTTCGCCAAGGCCGACGCCGAGGCCGCTGGTGGCAGCAACGAGACCTCGTACTCGTCCGAGACCGGTGCGACGCCGGCCGGTGACGACGACGACAGCGGCGCTCCCCGCCCGCCGGCCCCGGTGTCCGAGGGCACCCTGGCCTCCGACGAGGCGCTCGCCGCACTGCGCGAGAAGCTCACCGGCAACTGACGCGCGTCGGCACCCGTTCGCGGATGCCGGTTCGCACCGCACGAGGCCCGGTCACCCCACGTGGGTGGCCGGGCCTCGTCGCGTTCCCGGAAGGGTGCTGTGCCGTGGCCGCGCCCCGTTAGGGTCGGTCTGTGCCGTTCACCGTGAGCCATGTCGCCGCGGTGCTGCCGGTGCTGGGCCGCTCCGAGCGGCTGCCGGCGGCCGCCCTGGTCGTGGGCTCGATGACGCCGGACTACCCGTGGTTCCTCACCCGCGGACGCACCTCCCAGCTGAGCCACAGCCCGCTCGGCCTCGTGACGGTCGACCTCGCCGTGGGGGTGCTGGCGTTCGGGCTCTGGCGGTTGTGGGTGCAGCGGCCCGCGCGCGACCTGCTGCCGCGGCCGCTGGGGGAGCGGCTGCCGCAGCCCCACGGGCTGGCCGTGCGCGAGCTTCCCTGGGCGGGGCTCGCGGTGGTGCTCGGGGCGCTCACCCACCTCGTCTGGGACTCGTTCACGCACGCCGGCCGCTGGGGTGTCGAGGTTGTGCCGTGGCTGCACACCGAGCACCTCGGCCTGCCCGGCTACGCCTGGGCGCAGTTCGCCAGTGGGCTGCTGGGGCTGGCCGTGCTCGTCATCTGGTGCCTGCGTCGCCTGGCGGACACCGCTCCCGACGATGACCGGCTGCGCAGCACGAGCGGCGACCGCCGGGTGGCCTGGACGCTGGTCACCGCGGGTGCTCTCGTCGGAGCGGCCCTCGGCGTGCTGCACCACGACGGCTCCCTCGAGGTGGGCCTGTACCGGGGGGCGACGGCGGGCGGTGAGGGGCTGGCTCTCGGCGCGGTGCTCGCGTGCGTGCTCTGGTGGGTGCGGGAGGCACGGCCCGCCCAGGTCGAGAGCCGTCGCGGGTAGCGTGCCCGCATGGCACCCAGCATCGCGACGAACACGACGGTCGACCTCGACGGGCTGCTCGAGTTCGTCCGGCCCCGCCACCGGATGGTGTTGGTGACGACGCGAGCCGACGGCCGGCCGCAGCTGTCCCCGGTCACGGGCGGGGTGGACCTCGCCGGCCGCATCGTCATCTCGACCTACCCCGAGCGCGCCAAGACGGCCAACGCCCGCCGCGACCCCAGGGTCAGCGTGCTGGTGTTGTCCGACGACTTCGGCGGGGCCTGGGTGCAGGTCGACGGCGACTGCGAGGTGATCGACCCGCCCGACTCGGTGGAGCCGCTCGTGGAGTACTTCCGGTGCATCTCGGGCGAACACCCCGACTGGGACGAGTACCGGCAGGCCATGGTGCGGCAGGGAAAGTCGCTGCTGCGGGTCACGCCCACCCGGTGGGGGCCGGTCGCCACCGGCGGCTTCCCGGCCCGGCTCGCCGACCCGGACGCCTGAGCGGCCGGTTCGGGCGCTAGGGTCGCCGACATGCTGCGCGTGGGCCTCACCGGGGGAATCGGGTCCGGCAAGTCGACCGTGTCGGCCCTGATGGCGTCGCTGGGCGCCGTGGTGGTCGACGCCGATGCCGTGGCGCGCGAGGTCGTCGAGCCCGGCACGCCCGCGCTGGCCGCGGTGGCCGACCGGTTCGGCGCTGAGGTGCTCCGCTCCGACGGCGGCCTCGACCGGCCCGCGCTCGGCCGGGTGGTCTTCGGCAACCCTGCGGCCCTGCGCGACCTCGAGGCCCTCACCCACCCCGCGATCTGGGCGCGGACCGCGCAGCTCATCCACGACGCCGGGCCGGATGCCGTGGTCGTGCACGACATGCCGCTGCTCGTCGAGAAGGGCATGGCCGCCGAGTACCACCTGGTGGTGGTCGTCGGCGCCGGCGAGGAGCTGCGGGTGCGTCGCCTCGTGGAGCAGCGCGGGATGCCGGAGGACGACGCCCGGGCCCGGATCGCCGCGCAGGCCGACGACGACGCGCGGCGGGCCGCGGCCGACGTCTGGCTCGACAACGAGGCGACCCCGGAGGCGCTGCGGGCCGTGGTGCTTCGCCTGTGGCACGAGCGGATCGAGCCGTTCGAGCTCAACCTGCGGTACGGCATCCGCTCACGCCTGTCGCACCCCACGCTGTCGGCTCCCGACCCGCAGTGGCCGGCCCAGGCCGCGCGCCTGCTGGCCCGGATCCGGCACGCGGCCGGTGACGCCGCCCTGACCCTCGACCACATCGGGTCCACCGCGGTGCCCGGCTTGGTCGCCAAGGACGTCGTCGACCTCATGGTCGGCGTCGCGTCGCTCGACGACGCCGACGACCCGGGGTTCGTCGCCTCGATGGACGCCGCCGGCTTCGTGCGGATGCCGGGATTCTGGGACGACAACGGACACGGCGGCCCGAGCTGGCCCAAGCGGTTCCACGGCTCGTGCGACCCTGGGCGGGTCGCGCACGTCCACGTGCGGGAGGTGGGCTCACCGGGGTGGCTCTGGGCGCTGCGGTTCCGCGACTGGCTGCGTGCGGATGCCGCCGAGCGCGCCGCCTACGCGACCATGAAGACCCGGCTGGCGGCCGGCGTCGCGACGACCGAGGCCTATGCCGAGGCGAAGGAGCCGTGGTTCGAGGCCGCCGACGGGCGGGCTCGTGCCTGGGCCGACCGCACCGGCTGGCAGCCACCGACGACCCGCGATCGCGACCTTCCTGCCACCCGGTAGCGGGGCAGGCGCAGGAGTGCGCCACCGTCGACCCGGCCAGGACGTGAGGAGGGCAACGGGGCGGCCCCTGGCCGGAGGTCGTCAGCGTGCCGGCTCCAGGTCGGCGACGACTCGGGCGCCGAGGTCGAGCAGGGTGTCGAGGAAGAGCTCGAGGTCGCTGTCGCGGGTGCGGTGGTTGCTGATCGCCACCCGCAGCGCGAGTGACCCGTGGATCACCGTGTCGCTGACGATCGCCACCCCGCTCTCGTGGATGCGCAGCACGAGCTCGGCGTTGACCTCGTCGAGCCGTTCGACGGGCACGTGAGCTGGGGCGTAGCGCAGGCACACGACGTCGCAGCCCACCGGCGCGAGGCGCTCGAGGTCGTGGTGCGCGTCGACGCGGTCGGCGAGGGCCTCGGCCTGGGCGATGTTGCGGTCCATCACCCGGCCGAACGCGTCGGCGCCGTAGGCCTTCAGGGCCAGCCAGACCCGCAGCGCCCGGAACCCCCGGGACAGCGCGATGCCGTACTCGTTGAACCACACGTCGCCGCCCGCCAAGCCGCGCGTGGCGTGCTTGAGGTAGGTCGGCACGACCGAGAAGGTCGCCCGGTGGGCGGCCTCGTCGCGCACGAGGGCGAGGCCGACGTCGATCGGCGCCTGCATCCACTTGTGCAGGTCGAGCGCGAGGGAGTCGGCGCGCTCGAGGCCGCGCACGGCATCCGGGTGCGAGCTCAGCGCCAGGAAGCCGCCGATGGCGCCGTCGACGTGCAGCCACAGGTGCTCGCGCTCAGCCAGGTCGGCGATGGCCGGCAGGTCGTCGAGCGAGCCGGTGTTGATGGTGCCGACCGTGGCCACCACGGCCAGCGGCTCGAAGCCCGCGGCCCGGTCGGCCGCCACGGCGGCGGCGAGGGCGTCGACGTCCATGGTGAAGTCGTCACGCACCGGGACGATGCGCAGTGACGACTCGCCCAGGCCCAGCAGCTCGACCGACTTGCGGTGGCAGCTGTGCACCTCGCTGGAGGCGTAGACCGCGAACCGGCGTCCGTCGGGGACTCCGTGCGTGCGCACCTCCGGCCCGATGCGCGCGCTGCGGGCCACGGCGAGGCCGACGAGGTTGGCCTCCGAGGCGCCGCTGACGAGCAGGCCACTGGAGGAGGCGGGGTAGCCGGCGGCCTCGGCGCACCAGCGCACCACCTGCTGCTCGACGAGCACCGGGGCGTGGTCGGCGCCGCCGAGGTTCGGGTTGAGCACGCTGGCCAGCAGGTCGGCGAGGTTGCCGACCGGGTTGCCGGGGCCCATGTACCAGCCCCAGAAGCGGGGGTGGTCGTTGCCCATCGAGTAGGGCACCACGGTGCGGCGGAAGTCCTCGTAGGCGGCCTCGAGCCCTTCGGGGTGGCGGGGGAGCGGGCCGTCGAAGGCGGCGCGCACGGCATCAGGCATGGGCTGCCAGACGGGCTGCTCGCGCCGCCCGGCGATGTGGTCGAGCGAGTCGTCGAGCATCCGGTGGGCGAGCGTGCGGAAGGCGTCCCAGTCGGCCGGGTCGAGGCTCGTGGCGTCGTGGTCGTCGTCGTGCGACGGGCGGCGCGGACGGTCGGGAACCGGCGGGTCCGGACGGTCGGGAACCGGCGGGTCCGGACGGTCGGGAACCGGCGGGTGCGGACGGTCGGGAACCGGGGTATGGGGCATCGTCGCCATGGTCGCGAGCCTGCCACCGGCAGCCGACATCGGCCAGAGGGCTGCGTGTGGGTCGCACCGCCCTCCGGGCGGCCCCGTGGACGCCGGCCTCCGCCCGTGCCGTGCCGAGGGGTTGGTTCGAGCGGTGTTGGTGCGCCGTGGGTCCCGGGGCGCCGGACGGTGGTGCGCGGTGGTCCCGCTCCGGTGCCGGTCGCCGAGCATCCGGTCCTCGGTGGCGCGGTCGGCGCGGCGGTCCGTAGGGTCGGACCATGACTCGCCCCTGCAAGGTCGGTGTCCAGCTGCCCGAGGTCGAGCGGTTCGTGCCGTGGCCCGAGTACCTCGACCTCGCTCGCCGGGCGGAGGCCGCGGGGTTCGACTCGGTCTGGGTGGGCGACCACCTGCTCTACGACCTGCCTGACGGCTCGACCCGCGGCCCCTACGAGGCGTGGACCACCCTGGCCGCCATCGCAGCGGTCACCGAACGGGTCGAGATCGGGCCGCTGGTGGCCTCGACCAGCTTCCACGCGCCGACGATGCTGGCAAAGCAGGCCGCCACCGTCGACGCCATCTCCGGCGGACGCCTGATCGCGGGCCTCGGGGCCGGATGGAACCGCCGCGAGTACGACGCCTTCGGCTTCGCCTACGACCGCCGGGTGTCGCGCTTCGAGGAGGCGCTCGCCGTCATCGCGCCGCTGCTTCGAGAGGGGCGCACCACCTTCCACGGCCAGTTCTACGACGTGGACGACTGCGTGCTCGACCCACCGCCGGCTCGACCCGGTGGCCCGCCGATCATGCTCGGCTCCAACAGCCCGCGCATGCTCTCCATCGGCCTGCCGGTGGTGGACTCGTGGAACGTCTGGTGGAGCATCTACGACAACTCGGTCGACCGGTTCGCCCAGGTCAAGACGAACGTGGATGCCGTGACGCCCCCAGGGCGGGAGGTGGACGCCACGGCGGCCGTGCTGGTCACCCTTCCCGGCGGCCGGGGGCGCCTCATGGGGGAGCACTACGACACGGATGTCACCACGGTCACGCCCGACGACCTGGCCGACCACGTGAGCGGCCTCGCCGCCGCGGGCGCCAGACACCTGCAGCTCGTGCTCGACCCCATCACCGGCGAGTCCATCGACCTGATCGGGCAGGTGCTCGCCGACCTCGACCCGTGAACCCTGCAATCCGGCAGGTGCTCGCCGACCTGGACCGCTGAAACCTCGAATTGCCGGACCTGAACCCTTCGAGCACTGACTCGGATGCCGGCACGCCGACCCCTGTCGGTGGCGCGGCATACCGTAGGGGGATGCGTCCGACCACCGACCTCCAGCGCCGCCTGGCCCCCTTCGAGGTCGTCTCCGACTTCGAGCCCGCCGGCGACCAGCCGACGGCGATCGCCGACCTCGCGCGCCGCGTCCGGGCGGGGGAGCACGACACCGTGCTGCTCGGCGCCACCGGCACCGGCAAGTCCGCGACCACCGCATGGCTCGTCGAGCAGGTGCAGCGCCCCACGCTCGTCATGGCGCCCAACAAGACCCTCGCGGCCCAGCTCGCCAACGAGTTCCGCGAGCTGCTGCCGCACAACGCCGTCGAGTACTTCGTCAGCTACTACGACTACTTCCAGCCCGAGGCCTACGTCCCGCAGACCGACACCTACATCGAGAAGGACTCCTCGATCAACGACGAGGTCGAGCGGCTGCGGCACAGCGCCACCAACAGCCTGCTCACCCGCCGCGACGTCATCGTGGTCGCCTCGGTGTCCTGCATCTACGGCCTGGGCACGCCGCAGGAGTACGTCGACCGCATGGTGCGGCTGCGGGTCGGCGACGAGATCCAGCGCGACGACCTGCTCCGCCGGTTCGTCCAGATGCAGTACACCCGCAACGACCTCGCCTTCACCCGCGGCACGTTCCGGGTTCGCGGCGACACCGTCGAGATCATCCCGATGTACGAAGAGCTCGCGGTGCGCATCGAGTTCTTCGGCGACGAGGTCGAGGCGGTCTACACCCTCAACCCGCTCACCGGCGAGGTCGTGCGCGAGGAGCAGGAGATGTACGTCTTCCCCGCCTCGCACTACGTGGCGGGCCCGCAGCGCATGGAGCGCGCGATCGCCGGCATCGAGTCCGAGCTCGAGGAGCAGCTGGCGCTCTTCGAGAGGCAGGGCAAGCTGCTCGAGGCGCAGCGGCTGCGCATGCGCACCACCTACGACATCGAGATGATGCGCCAGGTCGGCTCGTGCTCGGGCATCGAGAACTACTCGATGCACATCGACGGGCGCTCGCCCGGCACCGCCCCCAACTGCCTGCTCGACTACTTCCCGGAGGACTTCCTCCTCGTCATCGACGAGTCGCACAACACCGTCCCGCAGATCGGCGCCATGTACGAGGGCGACGCCTCGCGCAAGCGCACCCTCGTCGACCACGGCTTCCGGCTGCCCTCGGCGATGGACAACCGACCGTTGAAGTGGGAGGAGTTCCTCGAGCGCATCGGGCAGACCGTCTACCTCTCGGCCACCCCGGGTCCCTACGAGCTGGCGAAGGCGAGCGGGGTCGTCGAGCAGATCATCCGCCCCACCGGCCTGGTCGACCCCGAGATCATCCTCAAGCCCACCAAGGGCCAGATCGACGACCTGCTCCACGAGATCCGCACCCGCTCCGACAAGAACGAGCGCGTCCTGGTCACCACCCTCACCAAGAAGATGGCGGAGGACCTCACCGACTACCTCCTCGACAAGGGCGTCCGGGTCCGGTACCTGCACTCCGACATCGACACCCTGCGCCGGGTCGAGCTGCTGCGCGAGCTGCGCCTGGGCGAGTACGACGTGCTGGTCGGCATCAACCTGCTCCGGGAGGGGCTCGACCTTCCCGAGGTGTCGCTCGTCGCGATCCTCGACGCCGACAAGGAGGGCTTCCTGCGCAGCGCCCGCTCGCTCATCCAGACCATCGGGCGCGCCGCCCGCAACGTGTCCGGCCAGGTGCACATGTATGCCGACAAGGTCACGCCGTCGATGGCCGAGGCGGTCGAGGAGACCAGCCGGCGCCGCGAGAAGCAGATCGCCTACAACCTCGAGCGCGGTCTCGACCCGCAGCCGTTGCGCAAGAAGATCGCCGACATCACCGACATGCTCAACCGCGAGGACGCCGACACCGAGGAGCTGCTCGGCTCAGGTCGCGCCCGCTCACGGGGCAAGAGCGACGGTGGGCGGGGCGGTCGAGGTGCGGCCGCGGCCGACATCTCGCTGGGCGCCCGTCGCGCGGAGCCGGTTGCGGCCAGTGACCTCGCCGGCCTGATCCAGGAGCTCACCGCCCAGATGCACCAGGCGGCCGGCGACCTGCACTTCGAGCTCGCGGCCCGCATCCGCGACGAGATCGGCGACCTCAAGAAGGAGCTGCGTCAGATGAGTGAGGCCACGAAGTGACCGACGCGCCGGACGCCCTGAGGTCCGGAACGTCGCCACCGCTGGACGTGGATGCCGCGCCGACCCGACGTCCCGGGCGGATGCCGTGACGCCCGGACCGGCTCAACCGTCAGGGCCGTGGGCCGACTACGCCCTGGCCAAGCCGGGCGCCTGGGCCGACCAGCCGTGGGAGGGCGACCACGTGGCGAAGGTGGGCGAGAAGATCTTCTGCTTCCTCGGGTCGGAGACGGTCGGCGTCAAGTGCGGCACCCGGGCCGAGGCCGACGAGTGGCTCGCCGAGTATCCCGACGACGCGTCCGTGATGGCGTACATCGGCCGGCACGGCTGGAACACCCTGCGGGTGGGTGGGGCCATCCCGGACGGCGCGCTGCGCGAGGCGGTCGACACCTCCTACGACCTCGTCGTCGAGACCTTGCCGAAGCGGCAGCGACCGTCCGGCTGAGCGCGGACCGGCACGGCATTCGACCGCGTCGTCCCGCGCTGCCGGTGCGACCCCGGCCGTCCGGCTGGTCGCCGATGCACAGAACCGCCCCGGCGTCTCGGTAGAGTGGCGCCGGTGACCTTCGCGATCCTGCCGACCGCCACCGAGTCGTTGAACCTCGACCCCTGGGTGTGGTGGGTCACGATCGGGGTGGCCGTCGCCATCCTCGCCTTCGACATCGCCTGGATCGCGCGCAACCCGCACCGCCCCAGCAACCGCGAGACCGGTCTGGCCCTCGCGGTCTACGTCGGAGCGGCCATCCTCTTCGGCCTCGGCATGTGGTTCTTCGCCGGGGCCCAGCTCGCCGGCGAGTTCTTCGCGGGCTGGCTCACCGAATACTCGCTGTCGGTCGACAACCTCTTCATCTTCATCCTGATCATGGCGAAGTTCGCCGTGCCCGAGAAGCTGCAGCAGTTCGCCCTCATGGTCGGCATCGTCATCGCGATCGTGCTGCGGGGGCTGTTCATCTGGCTCGGGGCGGCGGCGATCGAGCGGTTCAGCTGGGTGTTCTACATCTTCGGCGCCTTCCTCCTCTACACCGCGTGGAAGCTGATCAGCGGGGGTGAGAGCGACGACGACGAGTACGAGGAGAACCGGTTCATGAAGTTCGTGGAGAGCCGGTTCCCGGCGACCAAGGACTACGACGGCACCAAGCTGTTCAGCCTCCAGAACGGCAAGCGGCTGGCCACCCCCCTGTTCTTCGTGATCATCGCCCTCGGCACCACCGACCTGCTCTTCGCCCTCGACTCGATCCCGGCGATCTACGGCCTGACCAGCGAGCCCTACATCGTGCTCACGGCCAACCTCTTCGCCCTGATGGGCCTGCGCCAGCTCTACTTCCTCATCGGGGGCCTGCTCAAGAAGCTGGTCTACCTCAGCATCGGCCTGGCCGTGCTGCTCGCCTTCATCGGCGTCAAGCTGCTGCTGCACGCCCTGCACACCAACGAGCTGCCGTTCGTCAACGGTGGCGAGAACGTGCCGGTCCCCGAGGTGCCGATCTGGATGTCGCTCGCGGCCATCGTGCTCATCCTGGGCACCACGACCGTGCTCAGCCTGATGAAGACCCGCCGCGACGAGCGCGACGCGGTCGGGTCCTAGCGGAGCCTTCAGGGCCCTGAGGCGCCCGTACGGGCTTCGCAGCCTCAGGCGCCGGCCGACTCCGCCGGGTCCTTGCGGGCCCCGAGACCCAGCACCAGCGCCGAGGCGGCCACGACCAGCCCCATGCCGAGCAGCTGGGTCGGGGTCAGCCGCTGCCCGAGCACGATCAGCCCGGCCAGGGCCGCGGCCGCCGGCTCGAGGCTGAGCAGGATCCCGAACACCTTCGCCGAGAGCCGCCGCAGCGCGAGCAGCTCGAGCGAGTAGGGGAGCACGGACGACAGCACGGCGATGCCCAGGCCCTTGGCCAGCGTCTCGGCGCTCCACAGCGGCACGCTGCCGATGCCCAGGGGCAGGGTCACCACGGTGGCCACCACCATCGCCAGCGCCAGCCCCTCGAGGCGGGGGAACTGGGCGCCGGTCCGTCCGGACAGCACGATGTACGCGGCCCAGAACGCGCCGGCCGCCAGCGCGAGCGCGATGCCGACCACCTCGAGGTCCGCGAGCGGCGTGCTCAGCGCCTCCGAGATCAGTAGGACCCCCACCCCGGCGGCAGCGACGGCCACGGCATCCACCCACCGCCGCGACAGGACCGCCGCCAGCGTCAGCGGCCCGATGAACTCGATGGTCACGGCCACGCCGATGGGCAGGTGCGCGAGCGAGCTGTAGAAGGTGA
>JBJMHU010000020.1:0-18776 GCA_045807225.1 Ornithinibacter sp.
GCAAGCTGGACCCGGTCATCGGCCGGGAGAAGGAGATCGAGCGGGTCATGCAGGTCCTCTCCCGGAGGACCAAGAACAACCCCGTCCTGATCGGCGAGCCCGGCGTCGGCAAGACCGCCGTCGTCGAGGGCCTGGCCCAGGGCATCGTCAAGGGCGAGGTGCCCGAGACTCTCAAGGACAAGCAGCTCTACACGCTGGACCTGGGATCGCTGGTCGCGGGCTCCCGCTACCGCGGCGACTTCGAAGAGCGCCTGAAGAAGGTGCTCAAGGAGATCCGCACCCGCGGCGACATCATCCTGTTCATCGACGAGATCCACACCCTCGTGGGTGCGGGTGCCGCCGAGGGCGCGATCGACGCCGCGAGCATCCTCAAGCCGATGCTGGCCCGGGGCGAGCTGCAGACGATCGGTGCCACGACCCTCGACGAGTACCGCAAGTACGTCGAGAAGGACCCGGCCCTGGAGCGCCGGTTCCAGCCCATCCAGGTCTCTGAGCCGAACCTCAAGCACGCCATCGAGATCCTCAAGGGCCTGCGCGACCGGTACGAGGCGCACCACCGCGTCTCGATCACCGACGGGGCGCTCGTCGCCGCCGCCACGCTGGCCGACCGGTACGTCAACGACCGGTTCCTGCCGGACAAGGCCATCGACCTGATCGACGAGGCCGGGTCCCGGTTGCGGATCCGCCGGATGACCGCTCCGCCGGACCTGCGGGACTTCGACGACAAGATCGCCGACGTGCGCCGCCGCAAGGAGAGCGCGATCGACAGCCAGGACTTCGAGCTGGCAGCGTCCCTGCGTGACGAGGAGAAGAAGCTGATCCTCGCCAAGGGTGAGCGTGAGAAGCAGTGGCGCGCCGGCGACATGGACGTCGTCGCCGAGGTCGACGAGGAGCTGATCGCCGAGGTCCTCGCCGTCGCCACCGGCATCCCGATCGTGAAGCTGTCCGAGGAGGAGTCGACCCGGCTGCTCAAGATGGAGGACGAGCTGCACAAGCGGGTCATCGGCCAGGAGGAGGCCGTCAAGGCGCTCAGCCGGGCGATCCGGCGTACGCGTGCGGGTCTGAAGGACCCGAAGCGTCCCGGCGGCTCGTTCATCTTCGCCGGGCCCTCGGGTGTCGGGAAGACCTGGCTGTCCAAGACGCTCGCGGAGTTCCTCTTCGGCGACGAGGACGCGCTGATCCAGCTCGACATGAGCGAGTTCATGGAGAAGCACACGGTGTCGCGACTGGTCGGCTCGCCGCCCGGCTACGTCGGCTACGAAGAGGGTGGCCAGCTCACCGAGAAGGTGCGCCGCAAGCCGTTCTCCGTCGTGCTCTTCGACGAGGTCGAGAAGGCCCACCCGGAGATCTTCAACTCGCTGCTGCAGGTGCTCGAGGACGGCCGGCTCACCGACTCCCAGGGTCGGATGGTCGACTTCAAGAACACGGTCATCATCATGACGACCAACCTCGGCACCCGGGACATCTCCAAGGGCTCGCTCGGCTTCTCGGCCGGTCCGGAGACCCGCTCGGACTACGACCGGATGAAGGCCAAGGTCATCGATGAGCTCAAGCAGCACTTCCGCCCCGAGTTCCTCAACCGGGTCGACGACACCATCGTCTTCCCGCAGCTGAGCCAGTCCGAGATCGTCCAGATCGTCGACCTCGAGATCGCCAAGCTCGACAAGCGGCTCAAGGACAAGGACATGGGCATGGAGCTCACGGACGCCGCCAAGAACCTGCTGGCGACCAAGGGCTACGACCCCGTGCTCGGTGCGCGACCGCTGCGTCGCACCATCCAGCGCGAGATCGAGGACGTGCTGTCCGAGAAGATCCTGTTCGGCGAGCTGAAGTCGGGCGAGATCGTCGCCGTCGACGCGGTCGGCGAGGGCAAGGAGGCGACCTTCACCTTCGAGGGGACGCCGCACTCCGGCCCGATCGACGTGCCCGTGGTGGCCGTTCAGGACTGATCGGCGCCTGCTGCCGGCCACGACGACGAGGGGCCCCGACCAAGCCGGTCGGGGCCCTTCGTCGTGTGGTTCGTCGCCCGCGCCCCTTGCCAAACCTTGAACCGCCCTTTACCCAACCGGGGGCCGTCCTGGCGCACACTGGAAGTCGCAGGATTCTTCCGGGACTCTTGCCAGCGGCCCGCCACCACCCCTGCGGTGGCGGGCCGCGTCCATGCCCGCAGGCGGTGTGCACGCTGACGTCCGGCTGGCGACCCGACGCAGCCCGGCCTGCGAGCGCGTCGTTACGCTCGGGTCGTGCCCGCCGACGCCCCGACCACGCCCCCGCTCGCCGACGCGGTGGTGGTCCGCGCGGCACGCACGGCCGACGTCCGGGCGATCCGCGCCCTGGTGGCGCCCCTGGCGGAGCGCCGCGTGCTGCTCAACAAGGAGGCCGTCGCCTACTACGAGTCGGTCACCGACTTCGTGGTCGCAGAGGCGCACGGGCAGGTCGTGGGCTGCGGCGCGCTGCACGTGCTCTGGGAGGACCTCGGCGAGGTGCGCACGCTGGCCGTCGACGCCTCGGTGCACGGCACGGGGGTCGGGTCGGCCGTGCTCGAGCGGCTCGTCGAGCGGGCCCGGCTGCTCGGGTTGAGCCGGCTGTTCTGCCTCACCTTCGAGACCGCGTTCTTCGCCCGGCACGGGTTCGCCCCGATCGAGGGCCAGGCCGTCGACCCGGAGGTCTACGCCGAGCTGCTGCGCAGCTACGACGAGGGTGTGGCCGAGTTCCTCGACCTCGAGCGGGTCAAGCCCAACACCCTGGGCAACACCCGGATGCTGCGGGTGCTGTAGCCCGCAGTGGCGGGGTCAGCCGCGGTCCTCGGATGCCGGCGCTCCCGTCCCAGCGCTCACGGCTGCTTCGTCGGACGACGAGGCCAGCGGTCCGCCGATGTCCGTGACCGGCGGGTCGAGCTGGTCGGCGGTGGCATCAGCGAGCAGCTCGAGCTGCTCGGTGCGGCGGCGAGCTCGGGCGGCCCGGCGACGGCGCCACCACACCACGGCCCCGGCGAGCAGCAGGAGGAGCAGCACGGGCAGCGCGAGCCCGACGAGCAGGGCTCGGTCGGACCGGCTGGTCACCTCGCCGGCCGCCGTGGTGGCGCGGGCGTACTCGCCCTGGTCGAGCAGCGACCTCGCCCGGTCAGCCCGCCCCTCGACGTCGAGCACGGTCGCGCCGACCGCGCTCAGTGGGTCGCGGTCCCGCGCCGCGGTGCGCTGCGCATCCCCCACCGCAGTGATCGCGGCGGCAGCCTGCGGCAGCGTGGTGGCCAGGGCGGCGTACTGCACGTCGCTCGCCGCGCGCTCGTAGGAGGCGCGCACGGCATCCGGCACCCTGATGCCGGCCCGCTGCGCCGCCGCCTGCACGGCGCTCGCGCCGGCCCCCAGCCCGGCCACCTTGGTCCGCACCTGGGCGGCGCGCGCGAAGTCCCACTCGGTCATCGCGTCGCGCAGGCCCTCCGGCGGAAGCCAGGAGCCGTCGGCCGCGTCGACCTCGGCGTAGGCCGTGCGGGCCGTCGCGCGCGGTGCCAGCGCGGCCCGTTGCTTCGTGGTCAGGGCCCAGTCCTGCACCACCTGCGCGGCATCCTCGACCCCCGCCCGGGTCTGGAGCAGGTCCAGCCAGCGCCTCCAGTCGGTGCGACCGCCGCCGGCGTCCTTGCTGCCGGCCGGGTCGTAGGCGCGCTCGCCGCGGACGCCCGCGCTGAGCACCGCCGACAGCTGGGCGTCGTCGAGCCGGCCGACCAGCGCGGTGGTCGCCGCGTAGGCCGCCGGGTAGGCGTAGTCGTCGACGCTCGCGGCGCGCGAGCTCGCCGACCCGCCCCAGCTGTTCAGGGCGACGGCCCCCCGGGAGCCCGGGGAGACCTCGGGGTGCTTCGCGGGAGTGCCCCCGGTGGCCTCGACGGCACGCTCGGCGAGCACCTGGGCCAGCCCCTCCGAGATCCACCGCTGCTCGAACCGGTCCTCGGACACCCAGGCGTGCGAGAGCTCGTGCAGCACGAGGTCGGCGTCGAGCTGCTCACCGATCACGATCTCGTCGTCGGTGGCGTCGAACCAGCCGTCGTAGCCACGCAGGGTCGGCGAGGCGTCCTCGCGGATGCGCTCCAACCCGCCGGGCCAGGGGGCGCCGACGAGCTTCTCCAGGGCCGGGATGCCCTTGGTCACCTGGCCGGCGACGAAGGTTCCCCAGCTGGGGTCGTCCTGGAAGCCGTCGAGCTTGACCGAGACGCCGTTGACCTCCACGGTGCGCTCGTCGGTGCGCTCGGGGTCCCGCAGCGACACCACGGCCCAGGACCCGCCACCGTCGCTGCTGGCCGTGGAGGAGTGCGTGGTGGTGGCGCCCCGCTGCGTCGCGGTGAAGTCGTCGCTGGTCGCGTCGAAGGTCATCGACGTCGGTGCCACGACCTCGACGGTGTTGCGCCCGGCATCCCCGACGCCGTAGACGGCGAAGCTCGCGTAGCCCGGCCCCACCCGGGTGCTGTCCTCGGCCCGCGGCTTCTCGCCCGGCACCCGGAAGGTCAGCGTGATGGTGCGAGTGCGCCCGTAGAGCAGGTTGGGGAACGAGATGCGCGCCAACCGGGTCGAGGGGTCCTCGCTGGGCTTGAGCGAGACCGACAACGCCGAGCCCCCACTGCGGGCCCGCAGCCTCGTCGCCCCGGCTGGCACCGGCACGGTGAACCCGTCGTAGTAGTAGAAGAACCCACCCCGGCTCGGCGTGGTGTTGCGCAGGTCGATGGTGATCGTGCCGGTCACCGTGGTCGCCTTCGGGTCGAGCACGTAGCGGCTGCGGCCCTGCGTCGAGAGCCCCTCATCAGCAAGCGCCGGCTGCCCGACCAGCACCGCACCCACGGCGAGCGCGACCGCCCAGGTGGCCCGTCGCCCCGTGCGCCCTGCCCCCACTGCTGGTCCTCCGTGCTCACGGCCGCCACTGCTCACGGCTCTGGCGAGCACTGTATGCCGCGTGCCTGTGTCGCGTCAGCCCGTGCGGGCGGCGCCGGGCTGCGAGAACCCGCAACGGGGAGGTGGACGGCTCAGCCGAGCCGGTCCAACATCTCGCGCATCTGCCGGACCTGCTTCGCCTGCGTGACCGAGATGTCGTCAGCGGTCTCGGCCACTCTCTCGTCGACCGCGCCGCGCAGGTGGTCCTCGACCATGGCGATCGCGCCCTGGTGGTGGCGGATCATCAGGGTCAGGAAGAGCCGGTCCGCGTCCGGGCCGGTGGCGGCAGCCAGTCGCCCGAGCTCGGCCTGCGTGGCCATGCCCGGCATCGAGTGCGTCGCGTGGTCGGTGAGGTTGGGGTTGGTGGCCTCGGGTGGGACGTCCTGCCCGCGCCCCTGCAGCCAGGCCGACATCGCCCCCATCTCGGGCTCCTGCTCGTCCCCGATCCGCAACGCGAGGGCCTTGACCTGAGCGTCGCTGAGGTCGGGGGCGGCCGAGCGCACCATCACGAGCGCCTGGGCGTGGTGGACGATCATCTGCTGGTAGAAGCGCGCATCGGCGGGCGCGGCGGAGGGGGTCGTGACGGGTGCTGCCGCCGATCCGCTCAGGGTCGCGTTGGGCTGCCCGGGCACACCCGGCTGCAGCACCGGGACGCTGGGTGTCGCGGCGGTGACGGCGGGCAGCGGCTGCTCGTCGCCGGTGCACCCACTGAGGACCAACGCGAGCAGGGCACCCACCGCGGCACCGGTTCGGCGGCGCCACCGGGGGCTGGAGCAAACGGTGTGGCTCGACACCGCGTCACTGTAACCCGTTCCTCCGCAACGGCATCCCGTCGGTGCAGGCACGGCCGGAGCGGGTCGCAAACCTGCCGAACCTGTGCAAACTCTTTGCGTTCCCTATGCCAAGTGGCAGCCCCGGTCTTGGCAGGGTGGCTCGTCCACGCACCCTGCCGACGTGGCGTCGTGTTGATCCGTGACACCACTCGGCCCAGTCGATCGAGGTGGATATGACACGTACACGCCTTCTCGCGGTTGCCGCTGCGGGAACCCTGATGGTGGCTCTCGGAGGTGTCGGGGCCGCATCAGCAGGAGACGGCCTCAACGTCTCCGGCACGGACCTGAAAGCCGACCAGATCGGCTACAGCGCCAACGTCAAGCACATGAGCAACACCCCCCACGTCGGACCCTTCGCCGGACAGTTCGGCACGGACCTCGCCTTCCAGGGCGACCGCGCCTACGTGGGCAACTACCAGGGCTTCATCATCTACGACATCTCCGAGCCCTCTGCTCCGGTGACCCTCGCCCAGGTCAACTGCCCGGGCTCGCAGAACGACATCAGCGTGCGCGGCGACCTGGTGTTCCTGTCCACCGACTCCTCTCGCTCGGACGACAGCTGCAACAGCACCACCCAGTCGGTGAACAACCCCGCGTCGTGGGAGGGCATCAAGATCTTCGACGTCTCCGACGTGACGGCGCCGAAGTACATCAAGTCCGTCGAGACGAAGTGCGGCTCGCACACCCACACCGTGGTTCCCGGGACCGACGCCGACTACCTGTACGTGTCGAGCTACGGCCCGTCGGCCGCGTCGGCGGACTGCAAGCCCCCGCACGACCTGATCTCGATCGTCAAGGTGCCGCACGCGAATCCCACGGCGGCCAGCGTCGTGGCGACCCCGGTGCTCTTCCCCGAGGGCGGCAACACCGGCACGTCGGGCTGCCACGACATCACCGCGTACCCCAGCAAGAAGATCGCTGCCGGCGCCTGCATGGGTGACGGCGTCATCATGGACATCTCGAACCCCGAGGCGCCCAGGGTCGTCGAGACGGTGCGGGACACGAACTTCGCGTTCTGGCACTCGGCCACCTTCAACAGCGACGGCAGCAAGGTCGTCTTCACCGACGAGCTCGGCGGGGGCGGCGCCGCCACCTGTACCGCGGCCATCGGCCCCAACCGGGGCGCCAACGCGATCTACGACCTGTCCGGCGACAACCAGCTGAGCTTCCGGTCGTACTACAAGATCCCGCGCCTGCAGAACACCACCGAGAACTGCGTCGCCCACAACGGCTCGATCATCCCGATCGACGGTCGTGACGTCATGGTGCAGTCGTGGTACCAGGGTGGGGTCTCGCTGTGGGAGTTCACCGACTCGAGCGCACCCAAGGAGCTCGGCTACTTCGAGCGCGGCCCGCTGTCCCCGACCGCCCTGGGCGGGACGTGGTCGGCGTACTACTACAACGGGTTCGTCTACAGCTCCGACATCCAGAAGGGCTTCGACGTGCTGATGGTCAAGGACCCGACGCTGCGCAAGGCCAACTCGGTGCGACTGCGCGAGTTCAACGCACAGAGCCAGCCGGTCTACCCGATCCGCTGACGCAAGGACCCATCCGCGGCATCCTGCAGCCGCGAGTGGAGGGCCGGCCCGCTCCCGTCGTCCGGGGGCGGGCCGGTTCCGTTCAGCGCGTCACGGTCACCGGGTCACGGTCACCGGGTCACCAGGGCGGACCCGTCCCGGCACGATGACCCGGGCATTGAGGCCGCGCAGCCGCATCGGCCGGCCGACCGGGCCGTTGACGAACCGCATCGCCTCGGCCCCGAAGCGCTCGACGAACTTGGCGCACCCGGTGTGCGGCGCCTCGGACACCTCGATGACGGCGCCGCGCCCCGACGGCTCGCCGATGGTGAGGCGCGAGCCGGCGGGCAGGTTGTCGTGGGAGAGGTCCAGGTCGAGGTAGAGCTGGTCACCCGCGAGCGGGCGGCGCGCCGGGCCCCCCGCGAGGAACTCGACCATCCGGGCGCTCATCACGGTGAGCTGCCTGTCGGGGTGCGGGCCACCGTCGGGCGTGCGGCTGCTGCCCCGCTCGGACCAGGTGTCCCCGACCAGACCGAGCGCGAGATCGAGCTCGCCCTCGTCGAGCACCTCGCGCTCCCCGGGGGCCGGCCGGCGCACGACCAGCGTGAGGGTACCGACGTCGCGCGGCGCCCGGAGGAGTTCGGGCACGAAGGCCGCGAGCTCTTCGGGGGTGCGGTGCGCCGGTACCGGCGGCGGGAGCGGGTCCGGTCCCGGCGTGGGCACCGGCATCCGTGCGGTGTGGTGCCCGGAGGTGGCGCTGGTGGTCATGCCACCCAGTGTGGTGGGGTCGCGAACCGTGGCGCATCGCCTTCCACCCCGCGAACTGCCAACCCTTCGCCCGCGGCAGCGGCACGAGCCCTCGGATGCCGGTCAGCGCGAAGGCCTGCGGTGGGCCAAGGCGCCCCAGCTCACAGCGGAAGGCGGAAGCGGCCGTGGCCGGCCGGCTCGACCAGGCCGTCCTCGACGAGCGAGCCGATGCACCGCTCGACCTGGGCGGGGTCCGGCCCGGCCGACTCCAGGGAGGCCCGGGCCACCGGCTCCGAGCTCTGGCGCAGCAGCTGCAGCACCGCCCCCCGCACCTGGCGGTCGGTGCCGTGCCACGCCTGGCCCCGGCGAGGGGGGCCCTCGTGGGCGGGCCGGCCTGCGGCCACCCAGGCGCACAGGTCGAGCACCGGACACTGCTCGCACCTCGGTGCCCGCGCCTGGCAGACCAGGGCGCCGAGCTCCATGACGGCGACGTTCCAGGTCGCCGAGATGGTTGCGTCGTCGGGCACGAGCGATGCTGCAAGTGCCGACTCGGCCGCGGTCAGCGCCGGGGCCGCGTGCTCGCGGCCCTCGACCACGCGCACCAGCACCCGCCGCACGTTGGTGTCGACCACGATGCTGCGCCGCCCGAAGGCGAAGGCCGCCACGGCGGCCGCGGTGTAGGCACCCACGCCCGGCAGGGCCCGCAGCGCGTCCTCGTCACCGGGCACCGTTCCGCCGTGCCGCTCGACGATGGCGACCGCCGCCTCGCGCAGCCGCAGCGCCCGCCGCGGGTAACCGAGGCGTCCCCAGGCGCGCACCACCTCGCCGGGCGACTCTGCCGCCAGGTCGGCGGGGGCAGGCCAGCGCGACATCCACTCGCGCCAGACCGGCTCCACACGGGCCACCGGTGTCTGGTGCGACATGACCTCGGAGACCAACACCCCCCACGGGGTGCACGACCGGTCGCGCCACGGCAGCGGGCGGGCGTTTCCGGCATACCAGCGGAGCACGCGCTCGCGCAGCACGGCGGAGCCGGGACCCGCGGGCGCGCGACGTCGATCGGTCACGGCGGAGCGGCTCAGACGTAGCGCTCGAGGATGCTCGACTCCGCCAGCCGGGAGAGGCCCTCGCGGACCAGGCGGGCCCGGCCCTCACCGACCCCGTCGACGTCCATCAGGTCGTCGATGTTGGCCGCCAGCAGCTTCTGGAGGCCGCCGAAGTGCGAGACGAGGCGGTCGACGATGGCGCCGGGCAGGCGCGGGACCTTGCTCAGCAGGCGGTGCCCGAGCGGGCTGACCGACGAGTCGAGCGAGTCGCCGACGATCGTGAAGCCGATGGCCCGTGCGCCGGCGGCGGGGTCGAGCAGCTCGGTGGAGTCGATGGCCTCGAGGTTGGCGATGGCCTCCTCGAGGGAGAGGGCCGCCTTGGCCTCGGGCAGGTAGTCGCGGATGACCAGGCCGAGGTCGTCGGACAGGCCGCCGGTGAGCTCCTCGAGCTGGAGGCTGAGCAGGCGGCCGTCGGTGCCGAGCTGCACGACGTACTCGGCGATCTCGTCCTTGATGCGGCGCACCATCTCGAGGCGCTGGAGCACGTTGGCGACGTCGCGCACGGTGACGAGGTCCTCGATCTCGAGCGCCGACAGGGTCCCCGTGACCTCGTCGAGGCGCGACTTGTAGCGCTCGAGCGTCTGCAGCGCCTGGTTGGCGCGGGAGAGGATGGCGCTGGAGTCCTCGAGTACGACCCGGCGACCGGCGATGTACAGGGCGATGATGCGCATCGACTGGCTCACCGAGATGACCGGGAAGCCGGTCTGCTTGGCCACTCGCTCCGCGGTGCGGTGCCGGGTGCCCGACTCGCTGGTCTCGATGTTGGGGTCGGGAACCAGCTGGGTGGCGGCGCGCAGGATGCGGGTGACCTCGCGGTCGCAGACGATGCCGCCGTCCATCTTGGCCAGCTCGCGCAGCCGGGTGGCGGAGAACTCGATGTCGAGCGGGAAGCCACCGGTGGACACCGTCTCGACGACCTTGTCGTTGCCGAGCACGATGAGCGCGCCGGTGCGGCCGCGCAGGATCCGCTCGAGGCCGTCGCGCAGCTCGGTGCCCGGAGCGACCGCGGCGAGCGTGGCGCGCACGAGCTCGTCGTCGCTCTGCAGGGTGGGCACATCGCCTCCGTCGGTATGGGTCCCCGGGCCGAGGAGTCCTCGGTCAGTGAGGGCATCCTATCCGGGCGGCGCCACCGGGCGCTGCGCGCACCGGGGTGCGAGGTCTCCAGCGTCAGGCAGCTGTGACCCGCCGGCGGCCCCGTGCCCGGTGGACCGGCGGCGCGCTCACCCGGCCTGGAGCAGGCCCCGGGTGACGGCGTGCGCGACCGTGTCGGCCTCGAGCACCCGGATGCCGGCCGGCACCGGACCGGCGCCGAGGACGCCCGGCGGCACGACAGCCCGGGTGAAGCCGAGGCGGTGCGCCTCGGCGAGCCGGCGGTGGGCACCGGTGACCGGCCGGATCTCACCCGCCAGCCCGACCTCGCCGAACGCGATGGTGCCGGCCGGCAGCGGCCGCTCGGTGATGGCCCCCGCCAGGGCCAGGCTGATCGCGAGGTCAGCGGCCGGCTCGGTGAGACGGACCCCCCCGACCGTGGACAGGTAGGCGTCGCTGCCGCCGATCGGGGCGTTGGCCCGCTTGTCGAGCACGGCCAGGATCATGTTGACCCGGGCGGCGTCGAGCCCGGAGGTGGCGCGGCGTGGCGTGGCGAGGGAGGACGTGGTGACCAGGGCCTGCACCTCCGTGACCAGCGGGCGGCGCCCCTCGAGGGTGACTGTCACACAGGTGCCGGCGACCTCGGTGGTGCGCCCCGACAGGAAGAGCCCGCTCGGGTCGGTGAGCCCCACGATGCCGACGTCGGACAGGTCGAAGCAGCCGACCTCGTCGGTGGGGCCGTAGCGGTTCTTGACCGCCCGCACCAGCCGCAGCCGGGAGTGCCGGTCGCCCTCGAACTGCACGACGACGTCGACCAGGTGCTCGAGCACGCGGGGCCCGGCGATCGAGCCGTCCTTGGTCACGTGACCGACGAGCAGGACTGCGATGCCGCGCGCCTTGGCCACCTGGATCAGGGACGCCGCGACCTCGCGCACCTGGCTGACGTTGCCCGCCGAGCCCTCGACCTCGGCGCTGCTGATGGTCTGCACCGAGTCGACCACCACGAGCTCGGGCTCGAGGGCGTCGACCTGGCCGAGCACGGTCGCCAGGTCGGTCTCGCTGGCCAGGTAGAGGGTGCGCGCCATCGCCTCGATGCGCTCGGCGCGGGTGCGCACCTGCGCGGCGGACTCCTCGCCGCTGACGTAGAGCACCCGCCGCTCGCCGTGCTCGCCGGACCGGGCCGCCCGGGCGGCGACGTCGAGCAGCAGGGTGGACTTGCCGATGCCGGGCTCGCCGGCCACGAGCACGACCGCGCCGGGCACGATGCCGCCGCCGAGCACCCGGTCGAACTCGGGCACGCCGGTGGGCCGAGCCACCGCGCGGCGGACGTCGACCTCGCCGATCGGGACGGCGGGGCGCTCGACCGCCGTGGCGGCGGTGGTGCGCACCGTGGCTGCCCCGACCTCGCAGACGCTGCCCCACGCCTGGCACTCGCCGCAGCGGCCGACCCACTTCACGGCCTGCCACCCGCACTCGGTGCAGCGGAACGTCGCGCTCGTGCGGGTGCTGCGTCTCGCTGCGGTGGCCATGCGGCCCAAGGTATGCCGCGCCACCGACACGAGCGTGGACCGCCGGGCCACATCCCGAGTCGGGTGCTCAAACGGTCGCCGGAGCAACCACCTGAGCACCCAACCCGAAGGGCTGCGCGAGTTGGGTGCTCAAACGGTCGCCGGAGCAACCACCTGAGCACCCAACCCGAGGAGGGTCGGGGCCGGGCCGACGCGACGAGGCCCCCGGACCGTGACGGTTCGGGGGCCTCGTGCGGTGCCGCGCAGGACGCAGCGCAGTGGCTGGGATCAGCCGGCGACGACGTCGAGCTCGACGGTCGCCTGCACCTCGGGGTGGAGGCGCACCAGCGCGGAGTGCGTGCCGGTGGTCTTGATCGGGGTCGGGACCTCGATCTTGCGCTTGTCGAGCGCGGGACCGCCGGCCGCCTTGACGGCATCGGCGATGTCACCGGTGGAGACGGCGCCGAAGAGGCGGCCGCCGGTGCCGGCGTGCGCGGTGACCGTGACGGCCTTGGACTCGAGGTTGCCCTTGATGGACTTCGCCTCTTCCAGGGACTTCACCTCGCGGACCTCGCGGCCCTTGGCGATGGCGTCGACCTGCTTCTGGCCGCCCTTGGTCCACGCCGTCGCGAGACCGCGCCGGAAGAGGAAGTTGCGGGCGTAGCCGTCCTTGACGTCGACGACGTCACCGGCGGTGCCGAGGCCGGTGACCTCGTGGGTGAGGATGACCTTCATCGTGTTGGCTCCTTCTCGAACCGGTCAGCGGGACGAGCTCGAGTACGGCAGCAAGGCCATCTCGCGCGCGTTCTTGACGGCATTGGCGATGAGGCGCTGCTCCTGCACGGTCACACCGGTGACCCGACGCGCGCGGATCTTGCCGCGGTCGGAGATGAACTTGCGCAGCAGGGCGGCGTCCTTGTAGTCGATGTTCTCGACCTTCGCCGCCTTGAGCGGGTTGGCCTTCTTCTTGGGCTTGCGAATGGCGGGCTTGGCCATCGTGGTGCTCTCCTTCTGCCGGAACGGTGCCGGCGGATGAGCCCTGGTCTCCCAGGGATGGTGTCGTTCAGTGGTGGGGGTGGTCCGCTCCCGTGCTGGTCGCGCCCCCGTGTTCGGTTCGGTCAGAAGGGGGGCTCGTCGTAGCTGGGGGCCTGGCCCCAGCCACCCTGCTGGCCACCCTGCGGCTGGGCGGGCTGCTGGGGAGCCTGCTGGCCACCCCATCCGCCCTGGCCACCCTGCTGGGGTGCCGGGGCAGAGCCACCGGTGGCCCACGGGTCGGCAGCCTGCTGGCCACCGCCCTGCTGGCCACCGAAGCCACCACCGGAGCCGCCGCGCTCGGCCTTGGTGACCTTCGCCGACGCGTAGCGCAGCGACGGGCCGACCTCGTCGACGTCGAGCTCGATGACGGTGCGCTTCTCGCCCTCCTTGGTGTCGTACGAGCGCGACTTCAGCCGCCCCGTCGCGATCACCCGCGTGCCCCGGTGCAGCGACTCGGCGATGTTCTCGGCCGCGTCGCGCCAGATCGAGCAGCGCATGAAGAGGGTCTCCCCGTCCTTCCACTCGTTGGACTGCCGGTCGAACGTGCGCGGCGTGGAGGCCACGGTGAAGTTCGCGACGGCGGCCCCCGAGGGGGTGAACCGGAGCTCGGGGTCGGCGGTCAGGTTGCCGACGATGGTGATGGTGGTTTCGCCTGCCATGGGTGCTGGTGGCTCCTTCTGGTCCCGTTCCGAGGTGTGCGGTGTGGACGTCTGCTCAGGCGCCGGGGCGCATGAGCTTGGTCCGCATGACCGACTCGTTGAGGCCGAGCTGGCGGTCCAGCTCCTTGGCCGTGGCCGGCTCGGAGGTGAAGTTGACGACGGCGTAGATGCCCTCGGACTTCTTCTTGATCTCGTAGGCCAGACGACGGCGGCCCCAGATGTCGACGTTGTCGACGGACCCACCATCGGTGGTCACGACCTTGAGGAACCGCTCCAGCGACGGCTGAACCGTCCGGTCGTCGAGCTCCGGGTCGAGGATGACCATGAGTTCGTACTGACGCATGCGTTAACCCGCCTCCTTTGGTCTGTGGCGGTCACGGTCTCTCCGTGACAGGAGGGTATGCATTGCTGCCCACATCGCCCGTGGAGTTTTCCACAGGGCGCCCTGAGGGCAACTTCCACAGCGTACCGGCCGCGGCGGCATCCCCCCAACTCGCGCGCACCCACGCCTGGCGCGCGAGCCAGCCCACCGCGGCCAGCCGCAGCAGCAGCGCCGCGGCGTACCAGCCGGGGGGCAACCCGTGAGCCGGGTCGACGAGGTAGTCGAGGTAGCCGAACATCGCGACGGCGTGCACGCCCTCGGCGCCGGCCCAGAGCAGGTGGTCGCGCCAGCCGATGCCGACCAGGGCGACGAACGGCACGAGCCACAGGGCGACCCACGGCTGGAACGACGCCGCGGTCGACAGCACCACGCACAGGCCCACCAGGGCGACGGCCGCCACGACCGGACGCGGCCGGCGGCGCGCCAGCAGCACGCTCAGGACCCCGGCGAGCAGGATGCCGAGCGCGGCGATGAGCGCGACCTGGCCCGCGCCGACCGGGAACCCGGCCATCGTGAACAGGTACCAGGCCGAGCCCGGCCCGGCCCCACCCCGGGCCCAGGCCCGCCAGGGGGCGGTGAGCACCCGGGCATCCACCAGGGCGACAAGCACTGCGACGGCCGCGACGGTGACGGCCGCGGTGACCAGCAGCCGGCGGCTGGCGTCGCGCCTGCGGGGGGCCGGCACCAGCACCATCGCCAGCACCACGACGGCCGAGAGCGGACCGGCCAGCACCGCCAGGCCGCCCAGGACCCCTGCCAGTCGCTCGCGGTCGCGGCTCCACGCCCACAGCGCGACGACGGCCAGGGCGAGGGGCAGCAGGTCGGTGGAGCGGAACACGGTCAGCGCCAGCACGGGTGACAGCGCGAGCGCGACCGGGTCGGCATCCGGGTGACGCCGCACGGTGCCCACCGCGACGACCAGCCCGGCCAGCACCGCCGCCGTCAGCAGCACCCACAGGGCGAGGAACCACTGCTGGTGCCCGGTGGCCACACCCGGGGCGATGCGTGAGAGCACGGAGGTCACCGCGCCGGAGAGCACCGGCTGGGCCGGGCGCAACCCGCTCCCGAGCCAGGCCGCCAGCCCGCCGCCCGGGTCGCCGGCGCCCACGGCCTGCACCACCGGGGCGGAGCACTGTCGCCACACCGGGATGTCGCCCCCCCAGCCCCGGGCCAGGCAGCCGGCCTGGCGCAGCGCAGCGACCGACAGCGGCACGGCGAGCAGCAGGACCACCGGCGCGAGCCGCGCCAGCGGCCCGCGCTCGACCACCCGCAGGCGGCGCCCGCCCGGTCCGCCGACCGGGGTGCTCAGGGCCGGCGGCAGCACGGGTCCACGCACGTCGTCCACGGCTGGCACCCTAGCCGCGGGTCGCCGGTCAGCCGCTCGGCGGTGGCACCACCGGAGTGGCCGTCGGCGTCGGCGGCCTCGGCGGGCCGTTGGGGCGGCTGCGCGACGGCTTCGGCGACGGGGAGCGCTGCGGACGCGTGCGCGTGGGCGTCGGCGTGGGCGGCGCGGTCGTTGTGGTCGTCGTCGGCGTCGCCGATGGCGACGGTGCGCTGGTCTTGGTCGGCGGCGCCTGCGTCGTCGTCCGCTGCGGCGCCCGAGTGGTCGTCGGCGGCGGGGGCGGGGGCGGGTCGGCGTTCTTGTTGATGCCGGCGGGCTTGGGGAACTTGACCACCTTGGTGCCGTCGAGGGCAGCCTTCATGTAGGCGGTCCAGATCCGGGCCGGGTAGGTGCCACCGGTGATGTTGCCGGCGTTGGGCAGGTCCTCCATGGGCAGCTCCTTGCCGCCCTTGCCGCTGCGGTAGAGACCGACGGCCGTCTCGAGCTGCGGGACGTAGCCGTTGAACCACGCCGACCGGAAGCTCTCGGAGGTGCCGGTCTTGCCGGCCGCGGGGCGGCCGAGGTTGCGGCCGACGTAGCGGGCGGTGCCGCCCTCGACGGGGTAGGTCATCGCGTCGATGACGTCGCTCATCAGGTCCTTGTCGAAGACCTGCTGCTTGACGACCTTGGCCTTGATGGTCGGCACGCTCTTGTCCTGGAAACGGATCTGCTTGACGATGTACGGGTTCGCCCGCACACCCTCGGCGGCGATGGTGGCGTAGGCGGTGGCCATGTCGAGCACGGTGACGTAGTCGGTGCCCAGGACGTTGGCCACGTTCGGCTCGAGCGGGCTGCGCACGCCGGCATCCTTGGCCGCCTTGCTCGACCTCTTCGGGCCGGCGTCGATGTTCAGCGCGGCGTAGACGGTGTTGACCGAGCTGCCGGTCGCCTTGCGCAGGTCGATGTTGCCGAACGACTCGTTGCCGAAGTTCTTCACCCGGCCGCGCCGGCCGCTGGCGGTGGAGGCCGACGGGTCGGCGAACTCCTTGAAGAACTGCGGGCTGGCGCCCGAGAGCCGCGAGTTCAGGCTGAAGTCACCGGACTGCAGCGCGGCGATCAGCGTGAAGATCTTGAACGTCGAGCCGGCCTGCATCTTGTCCTGGGTGGCGGCGTTCTGCTGGCGCTTCATGTAGTCCTCGCCGCCGTAGAGCGCGACGATCGCACCGTTGCCCGGCTGGACCGAGGCCATCCCCACGTGCACCGACGGGGTGTCCTTCGGGCGCTCCTCCTTGACCGCCGCCACCATGTCGGCCTGCTTGGCCTTGTCGACGGTCGAGACGATGCGGTAGCCACCTCGGTCGAGGTCGGCCTGCGGGATCTTGTACTTGTCGACGACCTCGTTCTTGACCATCTGGGTGAGGTAGCCGGTCGGGCCGCTCTGCGTGCGCGGCCTGTACTTCTGGAACTTCGGGAAGGTGGCGTCGGCGCGCTCCTGCGGCGCCAGCCAGCCCTTGCTCACCATGGCGTCGAGGATGAAGCCCGAGCGCTCCCTGGCGTTGGCCTCCTGCTTGTCACCCAGGGCCGGGTCGTAGAGCGAGGGCCCGCGGATGACGGACGCCAGGAAGGCGCTCTCGGCCGGGGTGAGCTTCGACACGTCCTTGTTGAAGTAGGCCTTCGACGCGGTCTGGATGCCGTAGGCGCCGCGACCGTAGTAGATGGTGTTGAGGTAGTTCTCGAGGATCTGGTCCTTGGTCTGCTGCTGGTCGATCTTGACCGCGAGCAGGATCTCGCGGGCCTTGCGCGAGATCGTGCGGTCGGCCGTGAGGAAGTAGTTCTTGACGTACTGCTGGGTGATCGTCGAGCCGCCCTGGGTCGCCTGCCCACCCTTGACCGCGACCCAGACCGCCCGGGCGATGCCGGTCGGCGAGATGCCGTTGTTCTGGTAGAAGTTCTGGTCCTCCGCGGCGAGCATCGCCTTCTGCATGTGGTCGGGGACCTTGCTCAGGGGCACTGACTCGCGGTTGCCCTCGGCGTCGGAGAGCCGGGCCATCTCGGTCTTGCCGTCGGAGTAGTAGACGATCGAGGCCTGCGCCGTTGCCAGCTCGTTGGGGGTCGGCGGCTGGATGCGGGCGTACGCGACGCCGACCGCGGCCACCCCGACCAGGAACAGCGCGAGCACCGCCCACAGGGCGCGCAGCAGCCACTTCGCGCCGCGCGAACGGCCCGGGGATGCCGTGGCGCGGCCGTCGCCGGATGACCCGTTCGAACCCCCGGATCCGCCGGAGCGGACCGAGGGTGACTGGGTCGCCTGGGCCTGTCGGGCCTCGGCGCGGGTGCGGGGGTTGCGTGAGCTCATGCTGCTTTCCATGGACAGGGGTCAGGGGTGGGTTCAGGGCCGGTGAGGCGCGCGAAAGCGCACGAACCCAACGGCCAGTATGGCGCGATTTCTTGGAGAAACCTGAATCCCGTGCTCCGGGGGCCGGTTCACGACGGCCTTTTCGATGTATCGGGTCGATATATCTGTGTTAGCGTCGCCACCGAACAAACGCGTCGTATGTCAGGTCCGTTCCCACCCAGGAGGTCGCCGTGGTCACCACCCGTCGCGCCCGCCTGCTGGAGTTCGCCGTCCTCGGCCTGCTGCACGAGGGCCCGACCCACGGCTACGAGCTGCGCCGCCGGCTCAACACCGCGCTCGGCCCCTTCCGGGCCCTGTCCTACGGCACCCTCTACCCCGCGCTGAAGGCCCTGCTCGACCGGGGCCTGATCGCGCAGACCACCGACCCGGCCGGCCCCAGCGGCAAGCGGCCACGGGTGGTCTACGAGCTCACCGCCGCCGGCAAGGAGCACTTCGCCGACCTCGTCGCCCGCACCGACGCCTCGTCGTGGGACGACGACGGCTTCGACGTGCGGTTCGCCTTCTTCGCCCGCACCGAGCAGGAGGTGCGGCTGCGCATCCTCGAGGGGCGGCGCTCGCGCGTGCAGGAGGACCTCGAGCGGGTCCGTGAGGCCGCCACCCGCAACCGCGAGCGGATCGACGCCTACACCTCGGCCCTGCAGCGCCACGGCGAGGAGACCACCGAGCGCGAGGTGCGCTGGCTCAGCGAGCTGATCGACGCCGAGCGGCGCCACCCCACCGACCCCGGCCCCCAGCCGTAGGTGCCGGTGGCGCCACCGCGGCGCACCCGGCATCCCCCCGTTCCACCCGTCTCACCGCCTCACCCGTCCGATCCACCCAGCACCACCGACCTCCCCAGGAGAAGCACATGGGTTCCATTCGCGTCGCCGTCGTCGGCGTCGGCAACTGTGCGTCGTCCCTCGTCCAGGGCGTGCACTACTACCGGGACGCCGACCCGTCCCAGACCGTCCCCGGCTTGATGCACGTCACGTTCGGCGACTACCACGTCCGCGACGTGGAGTTCGTCGCGGCGTTCGACGTCGACGACAAGAAGGTCGGCAAGGACCTCGCCGAGGCGATCAACGCCTCCGAGAACAACACCATCACGATCGCCGAGGTGCCCACCACCGGCATCACCGTGCAGCGCGGCCACACCCTCGACGGCCTGGGCAAGTACTACCGCCAGACCATCGACGAGTCCGGCGCGGAGCCGGTCGACGTCGTCGCCGCCCTGCGCGAGGCGAAGGTCGACGTGCTCGTCTCCTACC